>NZ_CP043639.1:300000-452500 GCF_014217605.1 Sphingomonas sp. NBWT7
GGACGAAGACGAGGAGCCCAGCGCCGACGATGAGGTCGATTTGGGCGGCGACGACGATCTCGGCGTCGAGACGCAGACGGACGACGACGACAACAATTGACGGCAATTCGGCGAGCGGCCCGAACAGGCCGCTTGCCAAGCCATCCGCGCCCCGCTAGGGGGCGCTTCCCGGACGGATTGGGGCCGTAGCTCAGCTGGGAGAGCGTCGCAATGGCATTGCGAAGGTCAGGGGTTCGATCCCCCTCGGCTCCACCATTTCACCCGTCCTGCTTCACCTTCTTTGCTGCTTTTGTGACGATGGCGATCCGTGCTGCGTGAGCCTGCACGCCAGGCTTCTGCAAAGGCACATCGCTCCCCGACCTTCGCCACGTGACCGCCATTTCTGGCCGGCATGGCAGCAGGCCGGCGTAGCGCGGCATGATCGACAGTCAGCCGTGAAGCGCTGCGCCATTTCTCGCTGCGCACGATCTGCTCGACGGGCCTTGCCGCAAAGCTCGTTCAGCTTGTGCCGCCACGACGCCGCGCCACTGCCACGAAATCTACCATGCGTGGGGTATTTCCGTCCCATTTCGTGCCACCACATGCTTCGATACCGCCTGTGTAGCAGCAAGGTTCGGTGATCTTATGGTGAAGTATAGCGTCGCGGAAAATCGAGAATATTTCCTGAAGCGCAGCGTAGATCATTGTAAGCTCGCGGAATTGTCCGATGACCCGGCTCGGCGCGCGTTGCATTGCCGCTTTGCCGACCTCTATCGCGAGCGTGCCGAGACATCGGCCGTGGTAGAAGGCGACTAGGTACATCGCGCAAAGATACTAGGAACGACCCGCCGCAGTGCCGGTTTAAGCGTCCGGATCGGTCACATATTGTCGCCGATCGTGGAGGCGATAGCGTGATCAAGCCAATTATCGGTACACTGGCAACCTTGGCTGTGATCGGGTGCGCGGCCCCGGCCACGCGTATTTCGACCGGTCTGCAACGCTACGGGCTCGACGCCGAACGCTCGACCTGTGTCGGTGATCGCCTCCAGGCCAATCTCTCGCTCGGCCAGTTGCAGCAGCTCGGCAAGGCGGCGGCGGCCTATCGCCGTGATGATGCTGATCCGACCCGTCTCACCGCAAGCGACCTCGCGCGCGTCGCGGGTGAGATCGACGATCCCAAGATTGCGCCGGAAGTGGGCAAGGCCGCCGCGGGATGCGGCGTGCTGCTCTGAACTTCGCGACATTATTCAAGGACAAGCATCATGAACAAGCATGAGGTGCGCGGCGGCGTGCGCTATGTCGGCGGGAAGGCCGAGAAGCTCGTCGGCGACGTGATCGACGATCGCAACTGGCAGGTCGACGGCGTCGTCGATCAGGTGGCGGGCGCCGTCCAGCATACCTATGGTCGCGCCGTCAGCGTCGCCGAGGATGCGATCGAAACCGCGCCCGGCGCATTGCGCGACGCGATCGACGACGTGCAGGTGCGCGCCGCGCCGGCGGTGGCGGCGGCAAGGCAGGGGGCGCGTTCGCTTGCCGACGAGATCCGCGACAATCCGGCGCTGTGGGCCGCCGGCGCAGCGCTGGGCGGCTATGCGCTCGGCTGGCTGATCCACCGGCCGCGCGGCTGATCGCCCACGTGTCTCCGATGTTGAAGACGCTCCGCGAGACGGCCGATCTGCGCCACCTGCGCCAGATCATCGCCGGGCTCGACGAAGGAGTGATCCTGATCGATCCCGACCAGAGCCTGCTTTGGGCGAACGACGCCGCGCTGCGCATGCACGGTGTCGACAGCCTCGACGCGCTCGGGGCAACGGTCGACGATTATCGCGCGCGCTTTCGACTGCGCTACCGCAACAATCACCGGCTCGAGGCGGACGATTATCCGATCGAGCGCGTCGTCGCCGGTGATAGTTTTTCCGAAGTCGTCGTCGAAGTGACCGTCGCGGGCGAGGACAAGCCGCGCTGGGTCCACCAGGTGCGCAGCCTCGTCCTCAACGACGCCGACGAGGACGAACCGTCGTGCGTCGTGCTGGTGATCCAAGACGTCACCGCGCGATATGAGGCGGAGGACCGCTTCGAACAGTCGTTCAACGCCAACCCCGCGCCGGCGGTGATCTGCCGGCTCGCCGACCTGCGCTACATCAAGGTCAACCAGGGATTCCTGGACATGACCGGCTTCGCCAAGGACGAAGTGCTGTGCAAGACTGTGTATGACATCGACGTCCTGCGCGAGGCGACGCAGCGCGATCTCGGCAAGGAACGGCTTACCGAGGGCCGCACGATCCCGCAGATGGAGGCATCACTCGATCTGCCCGGCGGTGCGAAGCTCGTCATCGTCGCGGGGCAGCCGATCGACCTTGGCGATCAGCCGTGCATGCTCTTCACCTTCGCGGATCTCGAGCCGCGGCGAAAGGCGGAGTCGGCGCTGCGCCACAGCGAGGAGCGCTTCACCCGCACCTTTCAGATGGCGCCGGTGCCGATGGCGATCGGTTCGCGCGACGGGCATCGCCTTTGCGAGGTGAACCAGAGTTTCGCGGCGCTGACCGGCTACGGCGCGACCGAGATCATCGGCCGCGCGCTTGGCGACGTCGCGCTGTGGGCGACCGATACGGTGCGACGCGACATCGAGGGGGCGATCGAGCGCGGCGAGGATCTGCGCGGGCACGAAGCGGCGATCGGCGCGAAGGAGGGCGGGCGAATCGACTGCCTCGTTTCGACGGAGGCGATCACGATCGGCGACGATGCCTGCGTCCTGTGGGCGTTTCAGGACATCACCCAGCGCAAGGCCACCGAACTCGAACTGGTCGAGGCGATCGAGGCGGTGATGAAGGACACCAGTTGGCTGAGCCGGTCGATCATGGACAAGCTGGCCCGGCTGCGCGCGCCGATCCCGGATGAGACGGGCGTCGGGCTGAAGGACCTGACCGCGCGCGAGCGCGAGGTGCTGGCGCTGATCTGCCGCGGGCTGGACGACAAGACCATCGCGCGCACGCTCGACGTGTCGGGCAACACCGTGCGCAATCACGTCGCGCGCATCTACGCCAAGATCGGCGTCAACCGTCGCACGGCCGCCGCCGCCTGGGCGCGCGCGCGCGGCTTCGAGAGCGACACGGTCGCCGCCGGGCTGATCCGGGAGCATTCGGCATGACGGGCGATCGCACGGGCAAGGGGGCCAAGCGCGCCGCCGCCCGCCGCAAGGGCAAGGGGGCGGCGCACGAGATCATCGGCAAGCTGATCGGTGACGATGCCGCCATCCGCGAGGGCCGCGCCGAACAGGATGCGGCGAGCCCCAAGACCAACAAGACATCCGATCAACAGGAGTAACTATGGCAACAAATCTGAACTACGCCGATCTGCCGCGCGAGCAAACCGCGGTGGTCGGCACCGTCCGACGCATCTCATGGGGGGCAATCTTCGCCGGCGTCGTCATCGCGATTGCCGTGCAGTTGCTGCTCGGCATCCTGGGTACCGGCATCGGCCTCTCAATGGTCGATCCGTCGGACGGGACGACGCCGGGCGCGGCGGGCTTCGGCATCGGCGCGGGGATCTACTGGCTCGTCACGACCATTCTCGCGCTCGGCGCGGGCGGCTACGCCGCGGCGCGCGTTTCGGGCGTCACCGAGCGGTTTGACGCGATGGTTCATGGGCTTGTCGTCTGGGGCGTCACGCTGATCCTGACGCTGTACCTGCTCACCTCGGCGGTCGGCGGTATCATCGGCGGCGCGTTCCGCACCGTCGGCACCGTGGCCGGCGCGGCGGGTGCGACGGTCGGCGCGGCCGCCCCGCAGGTCGCTCAAGTTGCCGGCGTCAGCGCGGCGGACGTGCGCGAGCAGGCATCGGCCTATCTTTCGGACGCACCGTCCGATCCGGCGCAGATGACGCCCGAACAGGCGCAGACCGAGGTCGCCAAGCGGCTTCCTGCGCTCGCGCGCGGCGGCACCGACGGTGCGCGTGCCGAAAACGAGATCGTCGATATCGTCGCGGCGCAGCGCAAGATCCCGCGCGACCAGGCACAGGCTCAGGTGACGCGTGCCAAGGCGCAGTTCGTCCAGGCGAAGAACGAAACCGTCAAGGACGCCAAGGTCGCGACCGACAAGGTGGCGGGCGCCGCGGCCGGCACGTCGTTCGTCATCGTCCTGGCGCTGCTCGTCGGCGCGGTCGCCGCTGCCTTCGGTGCCGGCGCCGCAGCCCGCCGCCGATTCTGATCGGAAAGATGGCATGGGGGCGGGTAACGCCGCCCCCCAACCAGCAATAAGGGAGCCTAATCGATGAAGAAGAAGATCGGCCTCGCGCTTGGCCTCACCACGGCGCTGATCCTTTCGGCCTGTAACACCGTCGACGGCGCCGGCCGCGACCTCAAGTCCGCCGGCGACGCGGTGTCCGACGCATCGGGCAAGGACGGCAAGTAAAGTGATTCGGGGCGGCGGCGATGCGCCGTCGCCCCAGCACGCGTCACAATAGGATCATCGCGCCGCCCAGCGACAGCGCCAGCGCGACCAGTGACGCGGTGACGATTACCAAAATCGGCTTGATCCCGGTTTCCAGTAGCGAACTCATCGGCGCACGGATCCCCGTCGCCGCGACGGCACAGGCGAGACATGCCGTCGCAACATCCTGCGCGCCGCGACTGGCCACCGCCGGAATGACGCCGAGCGAGTTGATCCCGGCAAAGACGAAGAAGCCGACGACGAACCACGGCAGTGTGATTCCTGTCTTCTTGCCATCCTCGGGTCGGAAAAATGCGGCAACAAGCGCGAGCACCGGCGCGAGCAGCGCGACGCGCGTCAGCTTGACGATCGCGGCAATCTGCCCTGCGCCATCCGAATAGCTGTAGCCCGCGCCCAGCGCCTGCGCGACGTCGTGGATCGACGCGCCGAGCATGAAGCCCGCCTGCCGGTCGCTGAGCCCAAGCTGATGCGCCAGGGTAGGGTAGAGAAACATCGCGCTCGCGCTCGCCGCCGAGATCACGACCAGCACCAGCGCGAGCTGCGCTTGGTTGGCGCGCTTCTCGCCCAGCGTCGTCGCCAGCGCCATCGCCGCGGACGCGCCGCAGATCGCTACCGCGCCGCCCGCCAGCGTGCCGAACGCGCTGCCCAGCCCCAGGGCGCGCGCGATAAGCACGCCGCTGCCCAGCGTCACCAGCAGGATCACCATCACCGCCAGCAGCGTCATCGGCCCGAGCCCGACGATCTGCCCCATCGTGATCCGCGCGCCGACCAGCACGATGCCCCAGCGCAGCAGCGTCTTGGACGCGAAGCCGAGCCCCGGCCCCATGCGCGGATCGGCGCCGAGGAAGTTGAGCGCCAGCCCGATCAGCAGCGCCATCAGCGTCAGCGGCGCGCCATAGTGATCGGCGACGAACGCCGCCGCCATCGTCGCCAGCACCGCGACCATCAGCCCCGGTACCAGATCGCGCCAGCTCGCCTTGGGCGACGGCTCGAGATCGTTGTACAGATCCGCGGCGAGGGGGAGGGTGGGGTATCGAGTCATATCAATCTCCCGTAATTTCCGGCCGCTCGACCAACCAACTCCCGTTCGCCCTGAGGAGGGACTGAGCGAAGCGCAGCGGAGCCGAAGACCCGTCTCGAAGGGTATGGGTTGCGCAACAGCACTTCGAGACGGCACTTCGCTTTCGGCTCAGCACCTCCTCAGTACGAACGGAGAAGGGGCCCCTCACCGCGTCGCGATCGACTCGAACAGCGCCGCATGCTTGCTGTCGGTCCGCCAAAACACCGGCGGCTGCCCGATCGGCGCCGCGACCTCGACGCTTTGCCCGCCGGCAAAGGTCTCGCCCGACCACAGATGCCGCCATTCCGCGCCCGTGGGCAGGTACGCCGACCAGCGCGTTGCCCCCGCGTCGAGTACCGGCGCGACGATCAGGTCGCGGCCGTAGGCGAATTGCGTCTCGACGTCCCAGCACGCCGCATCGTCCTCGTAATTTAGGAACAGTGCGCGCTGCAGCGGCAGCCCGGTCGCCGCCGCCTCAGCGCACAGATGCGCGACATAGGGCGCGAGCGCCGCATGGATTCTGGTCATGGCGACGAAATGCGCGAGTACGTCGGCGTCGCCGTCAAGCTGCAGGTTTTTGTCGGGCCGGTTGCCCTCATGGCTGCGCATCACGGGCGAGAAGGCCGACAGCTCGCTCCACCGCATCAGCAGTTCGGGCGTGCGGACGTTGTCGTACAGGCTGGTGTAGCCGCCCAGATCGCTGTGGTGATACGCATTGCCGACCAGCCCGGACGAAAGCGCACCGCGGATCACCGTGCCGATCCCGTCGTGGCGCGAGAAATCGACGCATTGGTCCCCCGCCCACAGCAGCGGACAATGTGCGCCGACGCCGGTAAAGCCGGCGCGCATGAAGAACACCGCGTCGCCCGTCTTGCCGCGACTGGCGACCGCGCGCGCGTTCACCTCCGCCCAGATCGTCGGCCAGGCATTGTGCGCGAGCATCCCGTCGCTGCCGTCGTGCAGCCGCACGTCGGTCGGCAGATACTCGCCGAAATCAGCCATCCAGCCCGACAGGCCGATGTCGAGCATCTCCTGCCCGATCACCCGCTCGGCGAACCATTCGGCCGCGGCTGGATTGGTGAAATCGACCACACCGCAGTCGAACTCGCCGAAATCGACCAGATACGGCTCGTCCGCATCCAGCTTCAGCGCCAGATAGCCGGCATCGCGCGCCTCGCCATATTGCGTCCCGTCGACCGCGAGATACGGATTGACGTAGCCGAGGAAACGGATGCCGCGATCGTTGAGTTCGGCGATCTTCTGCCTGAGATGTGGATAGCGCGCGTCGTTCGCCTTCCAGTCCCAGAACAGCCGCTTGCCGAAGCTGGTGACGCGCAGGCCGACCCAGTCTTCGCACCACAGGCCGGTGACGATTGCGCCCGCCGCGAGCATTGCCTCCATCCGCTCGAAGCTGCGCGTGCCATCCTTCAGCCCCAGGATCGCGCCGGAATAGGCCCATTCGGGGAGCAGCGGCTGGCGGCCGAAGCGCGTCGACAATTGCTCGACGATCGCCGCGAAGCGGTTGGCAGCGAACAGCTCGATCCGCGCGGGCACTTCCCACACCGCGATCCCGGGCGAGGCCGCATCGCGGAAATCGAAGCAGCTGTACGCCGTCGTGTCGACATGCAGCGCGTAACGGCGTGAGGACAGATAGGTCGGCTGCGGATAATTGGTGTTCCAATAATCGCCGCCCGAGCGGTGGTCGCGATCGCACTGAAACGTCATCAGCGTCGATTTGTCGCGCCCGACGCCGGGCTCCGACGTCCACATCGGGAAGCGCCGCCCCGCCATGTCGACGTAGGACAATTGCTCGCCGCCACCCCAGAAGCGCTCGCCCGCCTCGCCGACGCACGTCAGCCAGAAGCGATTGAGCGCCGCGTCGTGCGCGTCGAGGTGCAGCGCCCCGTCGCGCAGCGTTAGCGTCAGCAGCGTCGCGCCACCTTCGTTCGACAGCAGAATCGTATTACCGTCGATCGTCGCCACGCGCAGCGCGATCCGCTCCGCAAGCCGATCCTCGAGGAAGTAATTGCCGCGGTACATGTCGACCAGCGGCGTTCCCGTGCCGACGAACAGCGCGGGCGCGTCGGGGCGATGGCGGATGACCAGCGCAGCGCCGGCGTAGATGTCAAAGCCGCCGTCGACCGCGTCGAGCCGCAGCGTCATGCCGCGATCCCGCCGGCAACCCGGGCCGAATAGTCGCGCAGCGCTGCCGTGGCGACCTGTCGGCCGACCAGCCGCAGCTGCTCGGTCACCGCCGGGTCGCTGCATCCGCCCTCCGCGTCGAGCTTCGCTTGGGCGCTGTTGACCGTTGCCGCGAACGGCGTCGGCCAGCCACGTAGCGCGTGCGCGATCGAGCGCAGCGCCGCCACGGTCGATCCGGTCGCCTGCCAGCCGTACGCGGTGGCGATCAGGCCGACGGGCACGTCGGCGAGATAGGGGCGGGAATCACGCGCGGTTTCCTCGAGCAGGTCGATCGCGTTCTTGACGAGCCCTGATACGCTGCCGTGATAGCCGGGCGAGGCGATGATGACGCCCGACGCGGCGCGCACCGCGGCGACCAGCGCGGCCTCGCCTGCCGTGCGATCGGTCAGGCCCGGCGTGTAGAGCGGCAGCTGGACGAGCGCGGCGCCGCCGAACAGCTGCGTCTCGGCGCCAGCCTCCGCCGCCGCCGCGAGCGCGATCTCCAGCGCCCGCTCGGTCGACGATCCCGCGACGGTCGTCCCCCCGATCCCGACGATCAGCGGCTTGTGTTGGGTCATCATCCTCTCCCCCTTCAGCCCTGACTGTTCCCCGGCAAAGTGCGGGATCCAGTAGGGAAGGCTGCGGCAACGAAGCGCTTCGGTCGTTCAGCGACGTTCCGCGACTGGACCCCGGCCTTCGCCGGGGAACAGTTTCACGCGATCACAGCACCAGCGGCCCGTGGCTGAGCTTCGGCAGCACGTGCCGCGCGAACAGATCCGCCTCGGCGGCGTGCGGATAGCCAGACAGGATGAACGCCTCGATCCCCATGTCCTGGTACATCCGCAGCTTGGCGAGCACCTGATCGGGATCGCCGACGATCGCCGCGCCGCAGCCCGACCGTGCCCGGCCGACGCCGGTCCACAGATGCTCCTCGGCATAGCCGTCGTCCTTCGATCCCTCACGCAGCGCCGCCTGCGCCGCGACGCCGGTCGACGTCGTGTCGAGCGACTTGTTGCGGATCGCCTCGCCTTCCTTGGCGTCGAGCTTCGACAGCAGCCGATCGGCGGCGGCACGCGCCTCTGTCTCGGTGTCGCGCACGATCACGTGCGCGCGATAGCCGAACTTCAGCGTGCGACCGTGCTTCGCGGCGCGCGCGGTCATGTCGTCGATGATCGCCTGCACCGCCTCGCGCTTGTCCGGCCACATGAGATAGACGTCCGCCCCCTGCGCCGCGACCTCGCGCGCGTCGGGCGATAGCCCGCCGAAATACAGCGGCGGCGCCTTGCCCGACACCGTCGTCACCGCCGGCGGATCGAGCTTCAATTGCCAGAACTCGCCCTGGTGATCGAGCGCTTCGCCGTTGAGCATCGTCTTCAGGATCTGCATCGCCTCGAGCGTGCGGGCGTAGCGCGGTGCGCTTGCCAGCGTCTCGCCCGGCAGGTCGGACGAGATGATATTCACCGTCAGCCGCCCACCCAGAATGCGGTCGATCGTCGCGATCTGGCGTGCCAGTTGCGGCGGCCAGCTCTCGCCGATCCGCACCGCCATCAGCAGGCGGATACGCTCGACCATCGTCGCGATCGCCGCAGCGAAAGCGGTGGTGTCGATCCCCAATGCATAGCCCGACGGCAGCAGGATGTTGTCGAACCCGCCGCTCTCGGCCTGCAGCACGATGTCGCGGCAATGCTCCCAGCTCGATTTCAGTTTGGCATCAGGAACGCCGAGAAACTCGTAATCATCGTCGCACAGCGCAGAGAACCAGCTGACTTCACACGATTTCGCTTGCGTCTCGTTCACGGCAGCTGTTCCCCCATGCTCGCCTGCAGCACCGCATACCACTCCTGGCGCGTCCACTGTGGCTTGTAGGCGTCGGGGACCGTGGCGATCCGCGACGCATTCTGTGTTCCGACGATCGGGATCGGTCGCGCGGGATGCGCCATGATCCAGCTGTACGCCGCCGCCGCGCGGTCGACGCCGGTCTCGGCCGCCTTGGCATCGAGCAGCGCGGCGACGTCGCGGGCGCGCGCGTCCTGCGGATCGGCGAGCCGCCCACCGCCGAGCGGCGACCACGCGAGCACCGCCATGCCGCGCTGCATCGCCTGGTCGAACAGGCCGTCGAACAACGGCGTCGTCACCAGCGCCGAGAATTCCGGCTGATGGCTGACGACCGGCACGGGAAGGAACTCGGCGAGCGCGGCGGTCTGCGTCGGCGTATGGTTCGACACGCCGATCGCGGTGATCTTGCCTGCGGTGCGCGCGTCGTCGAGCGCGCGCGCGGCCTCCTGTGAGTGCGTCAGCAGGTCGGGGCGGTGGATCTGGTAGAGGTCGATCTTCTCGCAGCCGAGCCGCGCCAGCGATGCGTCGATCGCGCTGGCGAGATAGTCCGCGCTCGAATCGTACGGCACGCCCATACTGATGCCGCCCTTCGAGGCGAGCACCATCCGATCACGCAGGTCGGGAGCTTCGGCGAACACCCGCCCAAGCAGCGCCTCGGCCGCGCCGAATTCCTCGTCGTTGTCAGGGCCATAAATATCGGCGGTGTCGAACAGCGTAATGCCGGCGTCCAGCGCCGCATCGATCAGCGCGCGTGCCTTGGCGACATCGGTGCCGCGGAAGCGCCACATGCCCCAGGCAATCGTGCTGACGGTTAGACCAGTGTCGCCGAGAGCGACGGAGCGAGCGGGGGCGGGCAAATAAGACACCGTTGTCTTATACGAAGAAATGCGCGATGGGGGAAGCAGTCAATTGATCGCGCCGCTGGCCTGCGCGCCGTTTGGCCCGCTGAACCCGGCAACGGCGCGGCGGGCGGGCGGCGCGCCGGGGCAGCGGTGTTCAGTGGTTCGTGCTTTCCAAGATTGGTTCAGGGTTCGGGGTTAGGAGAGGGTAATGACGGGTTTCACTTCAAAGGCGGTCTTGTTGACCGCCACGTGCGGTCTCGCACTGTTTGCGCAGGTCGCCAGCGCGCAGGCCATGTCGCCCGAGGGGCAGACGGTCGAGCCGGTGACCGAGAAGCAGCAGGATGCGCCGGCCCCCGGCGTCGCGGCTGAAGCACCCGCGACCGAGGATGTCGGCAGCGGCGACATCGTCGTCACCGCGCAGAAGCGCAGCGAGCGTCTGCAGGACGTGCCGCTCGCCGTCTCCGTGATCGGCGGCGACGCGCTCACCGCCACCGGCGCGCCGGGGCTCGACGGCGCGGTCGCGCTCGTTCCCTCGCTCAACTTTCAGAAGTCGGGCACCACGCTCAACCAATCGCTGTTCCTGCGCGGCGTCGGCACGACGACCTTCTCGATCGCGGGCGAGCCGTCGGTATCGTCGGTCGTCGACGGCGTCGTCTTCGCGCGTACCGGCGAGGCGTTCAGCGACCTCGTCGATATCGAGCGGATGGAAGTGCTGCGCGGCCCGCAGGGCACGCTGTTCGGCCGCAACGCGTCGGCCGGCGTCGTCAACATCGTCACCAAGCAGCCGACGCGCGATTTCGGCGGCTATGTCGAGGGCAGCTACTTCACCGGCGGTGACGAGGCGCGCATCCGCGGCGCGCTCAACGTGCCGCTCGGCGAGAACCTGCTCTCGCGCTTCACCGGCTTCTACAGCCGCTATGACGGCAACATCCGCAACGACGCCTTCGGTGGCCGCCGCGTCAACGGCTACGAGCATTTCGGCGGCCGCGTGCAGCTCAAGTGGACGCCGAGTGACACGACCACGATTGCGTTGATCGGCGATTATCACAAGAACGACGACGATTGCTGCGCCGAGGTGATCGGCACCGGCCCGCTGACCGGCGCGGGTGTCGGCTTCACCAGCCCCATCTCGGGCGTGCTGCCGACGCCGCGCGGCGACGAGACCCGCCGCATCAACCAGAACCTCATCACCCGCACCAAGGAGGAGGGCTACGGCGCGTCGCTGCAGATCGATACCGAGCTCGGCACGCAGACCGTCACCAGTATCACCGCTTATCGCGAATACAAGAACACCGAGATCCGGGACGGCGATTTCCTCGCCGCGCCTTATGCCGGCTTCACCCAGCTGCATGATCTCGGGCCGCAGACGGGCGACACGTTCAGCCAGGAGCTGCGCCTGACGTCGCCGTCGCGCCAGTTCGTCTCCTACGTCCTCGGCCTCTATTACTCGCGCGCCGAATCGGAGCGGACCTTCTCGCGCTCGGTCTTGAGCTGCAACGCGATCGTCGCGACGCCCAACGCGCTGGTGCCGTGCGGCAGCGCCAATGCGACGCCGACGACCAACCCGTTCGGCACTGCCACCTTCGGTTCGGTGTTCACCAACATGGCGGCGTTCGGCCAGTTCACGGTGAACTTCACCGATCGCTTCCGCTTCATCGGCGGCGCGCGCTACACCGCCGATCAGCTCGAAGTGTCGCACATCCGCCGCACCACGCTGGCGGGCCCGGGCGTCAACGCGAACTTCGACCAGGGCGTGTTCGATCGCTACAACCAGCTGCTCGCCGCCGGTGTCGCGCCTGGTGCGGCACAGACGCAGGCGGTGCTCGCCTCGAACGGCGTGGCGTGGCGCGGCAAGACGACCAACGACAATTGGTCGGGCAAGGCCTCGCTGCAGTTCGACATCAGCCGCGACATCGTCGCCTACGGTGGCTGGACGCGCGGCTACAAGGGCCCGGCGTTCAACGTCTTCTACAATCTGAACGCCAACGGCACCAACGTGATCGCGCCGGAAACCTCGGACAGCTACGAGGTCGGCCTCAAGAACACACTGTTCGACGGCGTGCTGACGCTCAACCTCGCCGCCTTTTACGCCAAGTACGACAATTTCCAGGCCAACAACCCGGATCTCGTCGCGGGCGTGGTGGTGACGCGCTTCACCAACGCGGGTGAGGTGTCGACGCGCGGCATTGAGGCGGATCTCGTGCTGCGTCCGATCGACGATCTGTCGATCTCGGGCGGCATCGCGTACACCGATGCCAAGGTCGACCAGTTCTTCGTCGCGCCCGGCGCGGCGGCGACGGCGGTGATTCCGTCGGGCACCTCCTTGCCCTTTGCGCCGAAGTGGAAGGGTTCGCTCGGCGTCGACTATCGCGTGCGCACCGGCGGTGCGTTCGACGTCTATCTCGGCGCCAACGGCAATTATCAGTCGAAGCAGCTCGCGCTGTTCTCGCCTGATGCCGTTCAGCGTCGTCTTGGCACGATCGACGGCTACGGCCTCGTCAATCTGTCCGCCGGCGTCGGTGATCAGGACGATCGTTTCCGCCTGACTTTCCAGGTGCGAAACCTGTTCGACCAGAGCTATGCCGCGGCGATCCAGAACGGCGGCCCGGCCGGCTCGTACCGCTACCAGATCCCGCGCGACGCCGATCGCTACTACGGCGTCACCGGTCGCGTGAACTTCTGATCCATTCCCGCCCGGATCGGAAGCAGAAGGCCCCCGGAGCGATCCGGGGGCCTTTTTTTGGCGCTGCCGAGCCGTCGAAGTCCAACCGGGTCCCGAGACAGCGCGTGCAGTTACGCACTGTCGTCGATCGGATGGGGCCGCAGCGGCTTCGTCGCCACGGCCCCGTCCGACATTCGAGCGTCAAGCGTTGGCGGCGCTCGTCCGGATCGTGCCGTTCACCCCATTGGGGAAGAACCCGCCCGCCGCCACCGCGGCGCGGTTCTGGTATACGACGTTGAGCACCTGCGGCGCGGTGCGGCCAAGCACCAGCCCGCCGCTATCGGTCGGCACGAGGTTCGCCGTCGCCGCGTTGCCGATGTCCTGATCGGTGTCACTCGTTCCGTCCAGTGCATCGCGCGCGTTGGAGATCTGCGTAATGCGGCTGTAGATGCTCGGCACCGTCAGCCCGCGCCGCCACAGCTCGGACCGGATGACGCCGTCGTGATAGCATTCGGTCGCCAGGATCCCTGCGGATGCTTCCAGAAACACCTTGTTGGTGATGAGCCGCGCCGACCCACGATAGGCCGTGACGCCGACGTCGGTCAGGAGGTACGATCCGATCAGGAAGTTCTCGTCATTGGCATAAGGATCGAAGATCTCGTTCGCGCCGATCACGCCGGCGGCGCGCGCCGCCGCAGTGAAGGCGCCCACGGCGGTGGCACTGCCGATGGTTACGCTCGCGCTGCCCGAGATGTTGAGCGCCGCCTGCGCCGACGCCGAACTGCCCAGCGTGGTGCGCAGGAAGCCGATATGGCCAAGCTCGTCGACTGCGATCTCACGCGCATATTCGCGCACCACGTTATCGGTGAAGTTCACCGCGCGCGCGGCGCCTTCGCCGCTGCCGGTGATCACCGCGCCCTGCGTACCCTGTCCGGATTGCAGATTGTCCGGGATCCCGCGGCCGGAGACGGCGTAGGAATAATAATTGCCTTCCAGATACTCGAGCTGAAGCGCGAAGTTCAGCACGTCCACCTCGGTTACCGCGGGGGCGGGCCCCGGGGTCGGAGTGGGGGAGGGCACCGGGTCGGGGATCAGCGTGCTGTCCTCGTCGCATGCGGCGAGCAGCGAGAGGCCGCCCGTCATCGCCGCCGCGCCGCCGCACAGCCGGATGAAGCTGCGCCGAGCGCGTCGCTGGTGCTCTGCGCGTTCCATCAGGTCGAGGAATTCGATCGTATCGGTCATGTCCCGCCTCCTCAGTTCGCGCCGGAGCGACGAAGCGCCGCGTTCGGATTGTTGGTGCCGTTGGGGAAGAAGCCGCCCGAGGTGGCCTGCGCACGCGTCAGATAGGCGATGTTGTGCACCTGTTCCGCCGTCCGGCTGAAGACGATGCCATTGTCGTCGGTCGGCACGAAGTTCGATGTCGTGCCGAACTGCGTCTGCACCGGCGAGATGCCCTGGTCGTCGTCCGCCACGCGCTGCGGCGGGCCGGAGGCGGTCGCCGTGCCGTCCAGCGTGTCGCGCGCGTCGGAGATCTTGTCGGCATTGCTGCGCAGCGTGGGTACCGCCACGCCGCGCCGGTACAGCGCGCCGCGGATGATGCCGGCGTGGAACGCTTCCGCCGCGAGCAGCCCGGCCGCCGCATCGACGATGTCGGGATTGCTGAGCAGCGGCGAACCGCCCTTGTACGCGGTCACGCCGACATCCTCGAAGATATAGGCTGCGATCAGGAAGCTGTCGTCATTGGCGTAAGGGTCGAACACGCCGCCCGTTGCTGACAGGTCGATGCCCGCCGCCGTCGCCGCTGCGGTGAACACCGCCGGCGACAGGTCGATTGCCGGCTGCGACACCGCCGCCGTCGACAGTACGCGGCGGAGCGAGCCGACGTGAGCAACCTCGTCGCCCGCGATCTCGCGCGCATATTGGATCACCGCTGGATCGGTGAGGTTCGCCTTGCGCGCGCCCGACACCGCGCCCTGCGTTTGCGTGCCCGTCAGCTGATCGGCAGGAAGGCCGGTGCCGTTTGCGGCGAAGCTGTAGAATTGCGCCTCGAGATATTCGAGGTTGAGCGCGAAGTTCAGGACGTCCGATTCGCTCGGCGCCGACTGTGCTAGCGCTGGGCTGGTCAGCGCGAGCCCGCCGACGCCGACGGCCGCCCCGGCAAGCGCCATCCGAAAGAAGTCTCGTCTCGGCGATCGCCGTTGAACGCGCGCGTCGAGCGCGTCCAACATCTTCTCTGTAGCGGGCATGGCAATGCTCTCCTCCCCGTTTCGACGGGGGACGGGCCCGCTGATCGATGGCAGCGGCCAGAGCAGCTACGCGCGGCGCCGGCGAAGGCTGCACGCGACGGCGAACTAACTACTTGATCCGCATCAGGATTGTTACTGGTCGGGAGGTCAAGAGGTGCGGCAGCGCGCGATCAAATGCGCTTCTGCCACCACCCGTGTGAAGGGAAAGCCACCGATCCCTGGCGACGGCGTAATTACCTCGAGCGACCGTGCCGGCGCTATCGGGCTTCCCGGCGCAGCGGCGGCGCTCGGCGCGCCGCCGCCTCGCCTTGGTCAGCCGACCGCGTCAATGCCCGACGGGTGCCGCCTTGGCCACGCCCGGCTCCGCCACCACCAGGCGCGGCACCAACAGGTGGATCAGCAGCAGTGCGACGAGATACGATCCGCCGCAGATCAGCAGCATCGGCGTGTAACCGTGGCCATTGTCGAGCGACCAACCGGCGAGCTCGATCATCCCCATGCCCGACAGGTTGCCCGCGAACGCGCCGATCCCGATCGCCGTCCCGATCATCCGCGACGGGAAGATATCCGCCGTCATCGCGAACACGTTGGTCGAGAAGCCCTGGTGCGCGAACAGCCCGAGCCCGAGCAGCCCCGCTGCCACCCACGGATCGCCCGTCAGCAGCACCAGCGGCACCGGCAGGATCAGGCAGGCGTAGAGCAGCATCGATCCCTTGCGGGCGCGGTTCACGTCCACCCCGCGCCGCAGCAGGTACGTCGGGAGGATGCCGCCGCTGAGGCTGCCCAGCGCGGCAAGGAAATAAATCATCGCGATCGGCACGCCCAGGCTGCCCTGGCTCATTCCGAACATACGGTGGAACAGGTCGGGCATGAAGAACAGCAGGAACCACCACACCTGGTCGCTCAGCGCCTTGGCTGCGATCACCGCCCACTGCCGCCGGTCGCGCAGCAGCGCCGACCACGGCACCGACGCGCCGCGATCGCCCGCCGCGGCGCCTGCCTCGCCCGGCGTCGCCGACGAGCGCGGCGTCACCAAGAGCCACGCGACGACCCACACCAGCCCGAGCCCGCCGGCGATCAGGAACGCCGCGCGCCAGCCGAGCGCCAGCGCGAGCGCCGGGATCGTGAGCGGTGCCACCACCGCGCCGAAGTTCGACGCCATGTTGCCGACGCCGAGCATCAGCGAGCGCTGCTCGGGCGGGAAATAGGTCGCGGCAGTCTTCACCTGCGCCGGGGTTCCAATCGATTCGGCCGCCCCCAGCGCCGCCCGCACGCCGACGAACCCGCCGACGCTGCCGACGAACGCGTGCGCCATGCCCGCGAGGCTCCACGCACCGACGCCGATCGCGAACCCGCGGCGAAGACCGATCCGATCGATGAACCAGCCGGTGCCGAGAAACGCGACCGCGGCGGAAAATTGGAAGGCGGAGGCCATGTGGCTGTAGTCGCGATCGCTCCAGCCGAACTCGGTCTGCAGCATCGGCTTCAACAGCGCGATGATCTGCCGATCAACGTAGTTGAGCATGATCGCGGTGAAGGCCAGCGCCACGATCAACAACCGGCGCGTATTGCCGATGCCCTGAACCATCACCCTCTCCACTTGCTCGTAAGACAACGGTGTCATCATTCGGTCGTTTGCGCAACCGGCGGCGCAGCGGATGACGCGCGTGTGACGACCTCGTGCGCCAGCCTGCGCTGCGTCGGCGCGCCATCCTCCGGCGGCGCAAGCAGCAAATCGGTCGCTGCGTCGGCCAGCGCGCGCACCGGCTGGCGCACCGTGGTCAGTGCGGGCCAGACGATCGTCGCGGTCGGCCCGTCGTCGAACCCTGCGACGGAGAGCGCGTCGGGCACGCGCACGCCGCGGCGGTGCGCGGCGGCGAGCACGCCCGCCGCCATATCGTCGCTCGACGCGAAGATCGCGGTCGGTGGCTGTGGCAGCGAGAGCAGCACGTCCGCCGCCGCCTCGCCCGAGGCGACGTCGAACTGCCCCTGCCGGATCAGGTCGAGGTCGACCGCCACCGCATGCTCGCCCAGCGCCCGGATATATCCCGCCAGTCGCTGTGCCGACGCGGCGAAGCTACGATCGCCGACGACGAAGCCGATCCGACGATGCCCCAGATCAAGCAGATGCGTCGTCATGTCGAATGCCGCGCGCTCGTTGTCGATCAGCACCGCCGGCGCCTCGTCGATCCGTACGCCGGGCTGCAGCCGCACGAAGGGGATGCCGCGCCGCGCGAGCTCGCCCAGCACGCGCGCGTCGTCGCACGCCGGCGGCGCGAGCACGAGCCCGTCGGGATGCGCCTGATCGAGCAGCGCGACGATATCCTCGAGCAGCGTCGGTGACGCACGGTCGTACGGCTGCGCGATCATGCGGATCTTGTCGCGCTGGCAGCGTTCGCGCACGCCCAGCTGAATCTCGTAGACGTACCAGGGGTTGGGATTGTCGCAGATCAGCGCGATCTGGTGCGATCGGTGCCCGGCGAGCGCGCGCGCCGCCTGGCTCGGTTGGAACCCGATCTCGCGCATCACCTCGCGCACGCGTTCGCGCTTGTCCGCGCTGACATATTGCTGGTCGTTGATGACGCGCGAGACGGTCTTGATCGAAACGCCCGCGATCCGCGCAACGTCGCGGATCGTCGGGCGGACAGGGTCGGGCGCGGCGGTGCTCATCGTCTGTCCCATAGGACAGGCGCCGGCTTTGTCACGCCGCCAATCGGCTTATTGCGCCGGCGTCGCCGCGGTGCCTTGCAGCGTGGTAAAATAATCGACGATCGCCGGCACGTCGCCCGGCCCGATCGGCGCCTTGTACGTGTCGCGCATCTTCTCCACCGTGGCCTGCCATTGCGCGGCGGTCAGCTTCGGCTGCGCCAATCCCATGCTCGCCGAGTGGCACGACAGGCAGCGTTGGTTGACGAGATCGGCGTGCGGCCCGGGCGGATAGGTCGCGGCATCGTCGGGCAGCTCGATCGCGGTCGAGGTGAGCGCGAAGCCGTTGGCCGATACGGCCGGGGCGGGGGGGGCACTCGATGATGCGGGCGCTGGCGCGCTGCGGCTGCCCCCGCCGATCGCGACCAGCACGAATAGGCTGCCGGCGATCAGCAGGACGACGATGGCGGCAAGCGATGGCGTGCGCATCACGTCAGCCTCACGACAACGGGCTCGACGCAATTGCGCATATAGCCGCCCGGGTTCCAGTTCGCCGCCATCGGCTGCGTTTCCCCACGTGTGTTGGTGCATCGCGCCATCACCTTGACGCGGCCCGGGCGTGGCACGCCCACCCGTGCGGTGAAGCGTCGGAAGCCGTAGCGATCGTCCTCGCGCCCCAGCGTCGCCGGCTCCCACGTCCGCCCGCCCGTCGCCGATATGTCGACGCGCGCGACGCCCGCGTCGCCGCCCATTGCGATCCCCTCGATCGGCAGCACGGGATCATAGCCATAGGTCGCGCCGTCGGCGACGCTGGTGATCCACGATCGCGGGATCATGCGGCTGATCGGCGTGGTCGGAAAGTCCTTCGATCCCGGCGCCACATTGGCGCGCGGGGCGGTGGGAATCTTGTACGCCTTCGCCATCCAGTACCGATCGTCCGGCGCGGGCAGCACCTCGATCGTGTCGAGCGCCTTCATCCAATATGTAGAAAACCAGCCCGGCACGATGAGGCGTACGGGAAAGCCGTTGAGCAGCGGCAGCTGCTCGCCGTTCATCGCGAACGCCAACATCACCTCGCCGTCGCGCGCGTGATCGATCGCGAGCGCCTTCTCGAAATCGGGCGCCCCCGCGACCAGCGGCTTGTCCATCCCGCCGACGCGCACCGCGACGGCGCCCGGGCGCACGCCGGCGAGATCGAGCACGTGACGCAGCGGCACGCCCATCCACTTGGCGTTGCCCATCGCACCGTGGCCCCATTGCGCGCCGGGCACGCGCGGCTCGAACAGCCCGCGCGAATTGCCCGAACACTGGTTCACCGCCGCAAGCTCGATCCGCGGCATGCGCAGCAGCTGCGCGAGCGGAATCGACAGCGGCCGCGCGACATGCCCGCCGACGCGGATGCGATACGTTTCCACATCGATGCTGGTCGGCAGATCGCCCCAGTGCCAGCGCACGAAGAAGCGGTCGTTCGGGGTGAAGAGCGACTGCTGGAACACCTCCATCGGCGTCTCGAGCAGCGCCGGCCGCGCGCGTTGCAGGATCATCGCGCCCTTCTGCGGGAAATCGCTCGTCATCGCGCGTTTGGACGGCCCACCGGGCAGCCGCAGGTCGACGTCGGCGCCCAGTGCGCGCGCCGCCAGCATCGCCCCGCCGCCGGCGACGCCCGCGGCCAGCAGCCGGCGCCGCGTCACCATCTGCGCCACGTCGAAATCAAGCCGATCCATCACTCACCGCTCTCTTGTCCACCTGTCACTACCACCGTCACCGTGTCGCCCGCGCCCGGCTCAGTCGCCCACGACGTGCACCATCGTCACTGCCGCCGCGTCGCACGCGGCGCGCAGGCCGTCGTCCATATCGTCGCTCACCAGATAATCGATGTCGTCCAGCCCGCCGATCCGCACCGGCGCCGGTCGGCCGAGCTTCGACGAATCGAGCGTCAGGATCACCTTGCGCGCTTGCGCGATGATCGTCTGCGACACGCGAACCTCGTCGACGTCGAAATCGAGAAAGGTGCCGTCGGCCTCGATCGCCGACGCGCCGATCAGCGCGTAATCGACGCGGAAGCTGCGGATGAAATCCATCGCCAGCGCGCCGACCACCGCGCGGTCGCCCGGCCGCACGCGCCCGCCGGCGGCGATCACCTCGATCCCGGGGCAGTCGGCCAGAATCTCGACGACGTTGAGGTTGTTGGTGATCACCATCAGTTCGCGATGCCCGGTCAGGTGGCGCGCGATCGCCTCGGTGGTCGATCCGATGGTGAGGAACAGGCTCGATCCGTCGGGCACCAGCGCGGCGGCCGCGGCGCCGATCGCGTCCTTCGTTTCCGCTGCGACCAGTCGCCGCTCCGCGTAGCGCAGGTTGCCGACACCCGACGTAACCACCGCGCCGCCGTGGACGCGCGACAGCATCGACCGTTTGGCGAGGACGTTCAGATCCTTGCGGATCGTCTGCGGCGTCACCCCCAGCGTCTCGGCGAGCGTATCGACCGACACGCTGCCGGTATGCCGCGCCGCCTCCAGGATCATCCGGTGGCGCGTCGCCACGACGTCGGCGGCCTGCTGCATCAGCCGGCGACGGCGACCGGCACCGGCGGCGACACCGCGAGATATTCGTCGAGCGCCTCAGCGGTGCCGGCCGGCGTATGCAGCCCCAGCTTGCTGCGCCGGTACAGAATATCCTCGGCGGAGCGCGCCCACTCGTGCGCGACGAGGTAATCGACCTCCGCCCGGTACAGGTCGCCGCCGAAGTTCTGGCCCAGCTCGGCGACCGTCTGTGCCGCGCCGAGCAAGCGATCGGTACGCGTGCCATAGGCGCGCGCCAGCCGGCGCAGCAGCGCGGGGGGCAGGGCGGGGCGCTCGGCGATCAGCTGCGCCAGGAAGCGGTCGAAATCAGCATCCGGCATGTCGCCGCCGGGCAGCACCGCGCCCGCCGTCCACGCCCCGCTCGCCTGCGGGAAGAAACGCGCGAGTTCCTTCATCGCATGCTCGGCGAGCTTGCGGTACGTCGTGATCTTGCCGCCGAAGATGCTCAGCATCGGCGCGCGGTTCTCGCCAGCGTCTAGATCGAGCACATAGTCGCGAGTGACGGCGGAGGCGTTGGACGATTTGTCGTCGTACAGCGGGCGGATGCCCGCATAGCTCCAGCGGATGTCGCGCTCGGCGACCTTCGTATCGAAATAGCGTCCGATCGTATCTAGCAGATACGCCGTCTCGCCCGCGCTGATCGCTGCCTTGCCCGGCTTCTCGCTCCACACCTCGTCGGTCGTGCCGACCAGCGTATACTCACCCTCATAGGGGATCGCGAAGACGATGCGGCGGTCGGGGTTCTGCAGCATGAAGGCGTGCGCGCCGTCGTACAGCTTCGGCACGACGATGTGGCTGCCCTTCACCAGCTTCACGCCGCGGTCGGTCCGCGAGTCGGGCACGCGGCCGAGGACATCGGCGACCCATGGCCCCGCGGCGTTGACGAGTACCTTCACGTGCACCTCGCGGCGCCCCTCGGGCCCCTCCAAAGTCCCCTTCCAGCCCCCATCGATGCGCTTTGCATCCACCAGCCGCGTCCGCGTCTCGATCGCCGCGCCGCGCGCGGCGGCATCGATCGCGTTGAGCACGACCAGCCGGCTGTCCTCCACCCAGCAATCCGAATAGATGAACGCCTTGCCCGCGCGCGGATCGAGCCCGGCGCCGACCGGCGACTGCGCGAGGTTCACCGTACGCGTGCCTGGCAGCTTCTCGCGCCCGCCGAGGTGATCGTAGAGGAACAGCCCCAGCCGCACCATCCACGCCGGGCGCGGCGACTGGTTCTGCGGCAGCACGAATTCGAGCGGCCAGATGATGTGCGGCGCCATATTCAGCAGCCGCTCGCGCTCGATCAGCGCCTCGCGCACCAGCCGGAACTCGCCATATTCCAGGTAGCGCAGCCCGCCGTGGATCAGCTTGGTCGATGCCGACGAGGTATGGCTGGCCAGATCGTCCTGCTCGACCAACAGGACGCTGAGCCCGCGCCCCGCTGCGTCGCGCGCGATCCCCGCGCCGTTGATCCCACCGCCGACGATCAAGAGGTCGACCGCATCCGCCGCCGTGCCCGTCACCATGCCGATACCTCCACCATCCCCCCTCCATACCCCCGCAAACGGCTAAACGAAAGGGTGTTGACGTTCGAGCGAAACAGGACAAGGCTCATTCGAACGTTCGTTTGGAGAGAGACGTGGGCGCGCATATTCTGGTGATCGATCAGGGGACCACCTCGACGCGCAGCGTGCTGTTTGACGATCAGGCGCGCCGCGTCGCCATCGGCCAAGTCGAATTTCCACAGCATTATCCGGCGCATGGCTGGGTAGAGCACGACGTCGAGGACATCTGGCGCGACACGCTGGCAACCGCGCGCGAGGCGATCGCGAAGAGCGGCGTCGCGGTAGCCGACGTGGCCGCGATCGGCATCACCAACCAGCGCGAGACGGCGGTGGTATGGGACCGTGCGACCGGCGAGGCGATCCACCGCGCGATCGTGTGGCAGGATCGACGCGGCGCCGCGCATTGCGCGCAGTTGCGCGCCAATGGAGCGGAGGAACTGATCCGCGCGCGCACCGGGCTGCTGATCGATCCGTATTTTTCCGCGACCAAGATCGCCTGGATCCTCGACAACGTCGCCGACGCCCGCGCGCGGGCCGAGCGCGGCGAGCTCGCGTTCGGGACGATCGACAGCTTCCTCCTTTGGCGCCTTACGGGCGGCAAGGTCCACGCGACCGACGTCACCAACGCCAGCCGAACAATGCTGTTCGACATCCATCGCGGCACGTGGGACGAGGAATTGTGCCGGCTGATCGGTGTCCCGCCCGCGATGCTGCCGGCGGTGCACGACAATGCGCACGTTTACGGCACCACCGATCCTGCCCTGTTCGGCGCGGCGATTCCGATCGCCGGGATCGCGGGCGATCAGCAGGCAGCGCTGTTCGGACAGGCGTGTTTCGATCGTGGCAGTGCCAAGTCCACTTACGGAACGGGCTGCTTCATGTTGCTCAACACCGGCGCGCAGGCGGTCGAATCGAAGCACCGCCTGCTCACCACGCCGGCGTATCGGCTGGCCGGCGAGACCACCTACGCGCTCGAAGGGTCGATCTTCGTCGCGGGCGCGGCAGTGAAGTGGCTACGCGACGGGATCGGCATCATCACCCATGCCAGCCAGACCAACGACATGGCGACCAAGGTCGAGAACAGCCACGGCGTCTACATGGTGCCTGCGTTCGTCGGGCTAGGCGCGCCGCATTGGGACCCGGACGCCCGCGGCTCGATCCATGGGCTGACGCTCGATACCACCGCCGCGCATCTCGCGCGCGCCGCGCTAGAGGCGGTTGCCTATCAGACGCTCGATCTCGCCGAGGCAATGGCGGCGGACGGGGGCAGCCGGCCGAAGATCCTGCGGGTCGACGGCGGGATGGCGGCGAACGACTGGCTGTGCCAGTTCCTCGCCGATCTCACCGATACCGCGGTCGAACGCCCACTCGATCTCGAAACGACCGCGCGCGGCGCGGCGTTCCATGCCGGGCTGGCCACCGGCTTGTGGTCGGGGCTCGACGCGTTGGCTGCGCTATGGGCGCGCGAGCAATGTTTCGAGCCGGTGATGACGGCGGAGGACCGCGCACCGCTCGTCGCCGGGTGGCGCAACGCGGTGCGACGGACGCTGAGCGATCAGGCGGCGGGCTGACGCGTCGTCAGGCGTGCCCGGCCGACGGGTAGAACATTGCTCGCACCAGGCCGTGACGGTTGAACGGCTTCCAATCGTCCTCGGGCTGCGCGAGCCGATCGGCGACCGCGTAGAGCACCGCGGGGTTGACGCCGAGCCCGCAATGGCTGCCGTGGACCTCGATATTGTCGCTGTTGCTCGCGAACGGCTCGACGCAATTCTGCCACGCGACGATGCCGTCCTCGCGGCTCCAGATCGCCGTCGACGGGACGGGCGGCGGCGTCGCGCTCTCGCGCAGCTGCTCGCGCGTGTGATTGTCGTCGATCCGTTGCCCGGTGAGCAGCTCGTACGCGCGCCACACGTTGGTCGCGCGCGGCGTGCCGGTGAACGGAGAGCCGAGCGAGATCACCTGCCGCACCGCCTCGGGTACGCGGCGGCTGACCATGCGCGCCATGACGCCGCCGAGGCTCCAGCCGACGAGGCTGACCTTCTTGCCGGTGAGTTCGTGCACGGCGTTGAGGCGATCGACCAGTTTCTCGCCCTGCAACCCGACCGCGCGGGGCCCGAGATTGCGGCCGAGGTCCCAGGTATGCGCGTCATAGCCCATGCGCGTCAGGTAGCGGCGCAGGACGGCGGTTGAGCGATCGGTAGTGGTGAAGCCGGGCAAGACAAGCACCGGATGCCCGTCGCCACGCGGCGCGGTGGCGAGCAGCGGTGCGGCCCACGGCAGCGAGCCGAACTCGGCCAGCGCGCGCGGCAATTCGGTGAGGGCGAGCACCGCCGACGGCGGCTTGACGTCGGTCGAGGTCGATGTGGCAGCAGAGGCCAAAGATATTCTCCTGGGATTTCCCACGTCGAACGCGCGGATGCTTATTAAGTTCGATCGCACCGCCGATCAGGAATCGAAACCATAGGCACGATGCTGTGCGGCGCTGCGTGAAATATCATAGGACAGGATCACGAGATCATGCGGCTGACCGGCACGATCGCGCACCTGATCCTTCAACAATGCTTCGCCGCGGAAGCCGAGGCTTTCGAACAGTGCGATCGCGCCGGTCTGGTCGGGCGTCATCGCCGCCGTTAGTTTGGCGAGCCCGCGCTCGGCGGCGATGCGCAACATCGCTTCGAGCAGGTCGCGCCCGAGGCCCTCGCCGCGCCGCTGCGCGGAGACCAGCAGCCGGATCTCGCCGACGTGCGCGGACCAGCCGAGCGGATCGCGGACCAGCGCGGCCGAGCCGATGATCGCGCCGTCATCCTCCGCGACTAGGCTGTCGATCCATTCCTCCGCGATCGCGCCGAGCCATGCGGCGATCACACGCGGGTGCTTCAGGTCCCGCCCAAGGAACAGCAGGTCGTGATCTGGTAGCGCGTCGGCGAAGCCAAGCATCGCCTCGCGATCGGCGATGCGAAAACGGCGGATGCGGTGCGTCATGTTGATCTTTCGGCAAGCCATGCGGCGAGCGCCGGCCACATCCGCTTGGCCGCATTGGGGCCGGCGACGAGGCTGACGTGCCCGCCCTTGAGGACGATCTCGCTCTTGTCCGCGGCGCCGATCATGCCGAGCAGCGGCTGCGACGCGGGACGCGGCACGATATGATCGTGCTCGGCGGCGAGGTGGAGGAACGGAACGGTGACGCGCGACAGATCGACGCGGCGCCCGCCGACGTCGAGCGTGCCGTGCAGCAGCGCATTGTCCCACATCAGCTGCTTGGTCGTCTGGCGGAAATACTCGCCGGCCAGCGGCAGCGTATCGGTGTTCCACCGTTCGAACATGCGGAACGACTTCACATATTCGTCGTCCCAGAGATTGTCGAACAGCCGCACGTTGCCCGCTGCGCGTGCGCCGGGGCGCAGCATGTCGAACGATGAATAGAGCATTTCGCCCGGCACGTTGCCGAACGTATCGACGAGGCGATCGACGTCGAAGAAGCGTTTGTCCGACCACGCCTGGAACATCTCCATCTGCGTGAAATCGACCGGCGTCGTGAAGGTGGCGAGATTGGCGAGTGGCCCATCGGCGTTGAGCGCGGCGTAGATCAGCGACAGGACGCCGCCGAAGCAATAGCCGACGACGCTGACGTCGGGCTCGCCCGTTTCCTCGGTGATCCGCTCGATCGCGCGAGGCAGGAAGCCGAGCGTGTAGCTCTCGAGCGTCAGCGATTTCTCGTGCGGACGCGGCGGCTCCCACTCGAGCATGAAGACGTCGAACCCGGCGCGCAGCAGGAATTCGACCATGCTCTGCCCGGGCACCATATCGAAGATGAAGCCGCGATTGGTCGTCGCCATCACCAGCAGCACAGGCACGCGATAGACGTCGTCGACCAGCGGGCGATAGTGGTTCAGCCGCATCGTGCCGTGCTCGATCAGCACGTCCTTCGGCGTCGCGCCGACGACGGGGGCGGGCGAGGTGAAATATTCGAGCCCCTTGATGTTGCGCGCCATCAGCCGCTCGAATTCGCGCGTGGCGGCGCCGATCGGATCCTCAGTGGTGTCGGGCAAGGCCGCGCGCGATCACTTCTGCGGCGCGACGGGCGGCTTGCGCCCGCGGGTCGGCCGTGGCTTGTCAGGATCGGACCGGGCGGTGCCGAGCTGCGCCTCGATCCGCGCGAGCGACGCTTCGATCGCCGCGATCCGCCCTGCCATCGCGTCGAAATCGCTACGCGTCGGCAGATTGGCCGCGGCGAGCGCCTTCTCGGTCATCTGCTGCATGTTGGCCTGCATCGTTGCGGTGGCGGCGGTGGCGGCGCCCATCGAGCGGCTGAACTCCTCCGATCGCATCGCCTCGCCGCCGAGGCTGTTCACCGTCTTCTCCCATTGGCCCAGCATATCGCGGAAAAAGGCTGCCGGATCGGGCGGGGTTCTCTCCATGACGGCCAAGCTTTCACGCCCGCCCGCGCCCGTCAAGTCATTGCTGCGGCGGTTGCTGCGCGGAAAGCACGGGCGTGCCGGCGGCGGTGTCGATCTGCGAATCGCCCCCTAGCGTGCGGTACAGCGTGACGAGATTGGTCGCGCGGATCAGCCGGGTCTGCACCAGCTGCTGCTGCGCGGCGTATAGCGAGCGCTGCGCGTCGAGGCTTGATAGGAAGGTGTCGATCCCACCGCGATAGCGCGCCTCAGTCAGCCGGTAGGTATCCGCGGCGGCGGCGGCGAACCGTTCGTTCGCGGCGAGTTCGTCGGTGATCGTGCCGCGCCGGGCGAGCGCGTCCGCCACCTCGCGGAACGCGGTCTGGATTGTGCCTTCGTACTGCGCGAGCGCAGCGCGTTGGAGGGCGGTCGCCTGCTCGACGCTCGCACGGCCGGCGCCGGCGCGGAAGATCGGGTAGTTGGCGGTCGCCGACGCGGACTTGGTCAGCGCATCGCCCGAGATCAGCGAGCCGAGCGCCTGGCTGGCGAAGCTGAACAGCCCGGTGAGCGAGATCGTCGGAAAGAGCGCGGCGCGTGCCGCGCCGATTTCGGCGTTGGTCGCGCGCAGCTCGTATTCCGACTGTACCACGTCAGGGCGCCGCAGCAGGATGCGGCTGTCGAGCCCGGCAGGCAGTTCGGCAACTGTCCGTGATGCTTCCTCGATCGAGGCGGGGAGGAGCGCGGGATCGACCGGGGCGCCGACGAGCAGCTGCAGCGCGTTGTTGTCCTGCGCCAGCGCAGTGCGCTGGCTGGCGATGTTACCCTCGGCGGTGGCCAGGATCTGTTCGGCCTGCCGCAGGTCGGTACGCGGCGCGACGCCGCCAGTCACGCGCGCGCGGGTGAGTGCGACCGAGCGACGCGCGATCGCGGCGGTATCCTCGGCGAGCTTCAGCAGCGTGCGATCGGCGGCATAGGTGAGCCACGCGCCCGCGACATCGCCGGTCAGCGTCAGCCGTGTCGCACGGGCGGCGGCTTCTTGCGAGAAATAGCGGTTGAGTGCGGCGTCGCTGAGCGAGCGAACGCGGCCGAACAGGTCTAGCTCGAACGCGTTCACCCCGACGCTGGCAGAATAGGTGGTGCCGCCGACCGCGAAATTGCCGCCCGCCGCGCCGCGGCCGATGTCACGCCGGTTGACCCCGCCGCCGGCGTCGATCTGCGGAAACAATTCGGCACGCTGGATGCGATATTGCGCGCGCGCGGCGGCGATGTTGGCGACGCTGGTGCGTAGATCGCGGTTGTTGGCGAGCGCCTGATCAATGATCCGCTGCAATCGGGTGTCGCGGAAGACGTCGCGATAGCTGACGCTGGGCAGCGCGGCCTCGCTCTGCCGCAGATACGCGTCGCCGACCGGCCAGGAGGGCGGGACGGGGAGGGCAGGCTGGACGTATTTCGGCGCCATGCTGCACGCGCCGAGCGCCAGCGTGCCGGCGAGCAGGATCGGGCGAAGCGCGCGCATCACGATTGCTCCAGCGTTGGCGGCGCGTAGGGCGGTTCGCGATTCTCCGCCGGCGGATGGAAGCCCGGTTCGCGACCGCGCAGCTTGGCCATGCCGTCGCGGAAGCCGCGGCGGACGAGGACGAAGAACAGCGGGATGTAGAAGATCGCCAGTACCGTCGCGGTCAGCATCCCGCCGATCACCGCGGTGCCGATCGCGATGCGACTGTTGGCGCCCGCGCCGGTCGAGATCGCGAGCGGTAGCACGCCGAAGATGAAGGCCAGGCTGGTCATCAGGATCGGGCGCAGCCGGATGCGTGCGGCGGTGAGCGCGGCATCGATGACGCGCGCGCCCTTCTTCTCCTCCTGCTCGGCAAATTCGATCATCAGGATCGCGTTCTTCGCCGCGAGCCCCATCGTCGTCAGCAGGCCGATCTGGAGATAGACGTCGTTGGTCAGCCCGCGCAGCGTGACGAACAGGATCGCGCCGATCAGCCCGGTCGGAATGACGAGCAGCACCGCAAGCGGGATCGACCAGCTCTCGTACAGCGCGGCGAGGCACAGGAAGACGACGATGATCGACAGGCCATAGAGCAGCGGCGCCTGCCCCGACGACAATCGTTCCTGATAGGAGATGCCGGCCCAGGCAATACTGGTCCCGGGGATCTGCCGGGCGAGCTCCTCGATCCGGTCCATCGCATCGCCCGAGCTGCCGCCCGCACTCTGCCCCTGGAATTCGAACGATTCGATGCCGTTGAAGCGCGACACGGTGGTCGGTGCCTGCGACCAGGCGGTCGTCGCGAAGCTCGAGAAGGGCGCCATCTGGCCGTTCGAGCCGCGGACGAACCATTGGTAGAGATCGTCAGGTTCGGCGCGATACGGCGCGTCGCCCTGGACGTAGACCCGCTTCACGCGGCCGCGATCGACGAAATCGTTGACGTAGCGCCCGCCCCACGCGGTCGAGAGGGTCGTGTTGACGTCGGTCTGGGCGATCCCGAGCGCCGCGATCCGCTGGGGATCGGTCTTCACCTGCAACGTTCCGATATCCGGCAGTTCGGACAGGCGCACGCCGGTCAGTTGCGCGTCACCGTTGGCGAGCCCGAGCAGCTTGTCGCGCGCAGCGGCGAATTCCTGTTTGCTGAGCCCGCCGGTGTTCTGCAGCTCCATCGTGAAGCCTTCGGACTGGCCGAGACCGCGGATCGCCGGCGGGACGAGGGCGAATACCTGTCCATCGCGCAGCACGCGGAGCGCCGCGGCGGCGCGGGCGACGATCGCGTCGGCCGTATTTTCCTTGCCCTTGCGTTGCGCCCAGTCGGTCAGCGCAATGAAGCCCTGGCCGGTGTTCTGCCCCGATGCGCCGCCGCCGCCACCGCCCGCGACGGTGAACATCACCTTGACGTTCTTCTTCTCGTATTTCTGAAAATACGCCTCGATCTCGCGCTGGATCTGCGTCGTACGCCCTTGCGTCGCGCCGGCAGGCAGGCGGAACTGGACGATCGCGCCGCCCTGATCCTCGGTCGGGAGGAAGCCCGTCGGCAGGCGAAGGAACAGCACGGCGAGCAATGCGACGACGCCGAGGTAGATGACGAGGAACAGCCACTTGCGATCTATCACGCGCTTCACGGCGTTGACGTAGCGCTCCGTGCCGCGCTCGAAGCTGGTGTTGAACCAGTCGCGTGCGCCGTGAACCTTCTGCGCCACGCGCGGGAAGCGGCGTTCAACCCAGCCGCCCTGCTGCTGATCCTTGTCGTGCCGCTGTTTGAGGAGGTGCGCGGTTAGTGCGGGCGAGAGAATGATCGCGACGGCGACCGACAGGATCATCGCCGAGATGATTGTCAGCGAGAACTGACGATAGATGACGCCCGTCGATCCGCCGAAGAACGCCATCGGAAGGAACACCGCAGACAGGACCAGCGCGATCGCAACGAGCGCAACGGTGATCTCGTTCATCGATTCGATCGTCGCCTCGCGCGGCGTCATGTCGGGGTTTTCTTCGAGCAGCCGTTCGACGTTCTCCACGACGACGATCGCATCATCGACGAGCAGGCCGATCGCGAGCACGAGACCGAACAACGTCAGCGTGTTGATCGAGAAGCCGGCGAGATAGAAGACCGCGAACGTGCCGAGCAGAACCACGGGAACCGCGATTGTCGGGATCAATGTCGCGCGCCAGCTCTGCAGGAAGACGAACATGACGATGACGACGAGGATCACCGCCTCGATCAGCGTCTTCACCACCTCTTCGATCGACAGCTTGATGAAGTCGGTCGAATCGCTCGAATAGGCGACCTTCATGTTGGGCGGATACGTCTTGGCAACGCGCGCGATCTCGTTCTTGACGAGCTCCGCGGTCTCCAGCGCGTCGGCGCCGGGCGCCAGCAGCACCGCGATGCCGGCGCCGGGATGGCCGTTGATCCGGCTCACCGCATTGTAATTCTCCGAGCCAAGCTCGACCCGCCCGATATCGCCCACGCGCACCGTCGCACCCGACGGCAGCGTCTTCAGGATGATCTCGCGGAACTGCTGCGGCGTCGACAGACGCGACTGCGCGGTAACCGTGGCGTTGAGCATCTGCTCCGACGGCATCGGCTGGCCACCGAGCTCGCCGGCGGCGACTTCGGTATTCTGCGTCTGGATCGCGGATATGACGTCGTTCGGGATCAGCTGAAAGCTCGCGAGCTTGGCCGGATCGAGCCAGATGCGCATGGCATATTGCGAACCGAAGACGTTGGTATCGCCGACGCCTTTGGTGCGGCCGAGCGGATCCTGCAGCGTCGAGACCATCAGGTCGGACACGTCGCGGTTCGTCATCTTGTCGGTCGTGTCGTACACGCCGGCGATCAGCAGGAAATCCGGGTTCGACTTGCGGACGACGACGCCCTGCTGCTGCACCTGCGTCGGCAGGCGGGTGAGCGCCTGCTGTATCTGGTTCTGCACCTGGACCTGCGCGATATCGGGATCGGTGCCCTTCTCGAACGTCGCGGTAATCGAGACTGACCCACGCGAGGTGGACGAGGACGCGAAGTAGAGCAGCCCGTCGATCCCGGTCAGCTGCTGCTCGAGGATCTGGGTGACCGAATTCTCGATCGTCTCGGCATTGGCGCCGGGATAGGTCGCGCGGATCGATACCTGCGGCGGGGCGACGTCGGGATATTGTGCGATCGGCAGCGCGAGGATCGCGCCAACGCCCGCCATCATCACGATGATCGCGAGCACCCAGGCGAAAATGGGCCGGTCGATGAAAATGCGTGACACGTCAGCCCTTGCCCTTGGCCTTCTGCTGCTGCTCGAGCTGTTCGGGCGACGGCGGTTTGGGTTGTTGCGGCGTGCCGGCGGGCACCGCCTTGATCTCGGCGCCCGGCCGCAGCGTGCTGATGCCCTGCGTGATCACCTTCTCGCCCGCGCGCAGCCCGCCGGTAACGACCCAATTCTGCCCTTCGGCGCGATCGGCCTTCACCGTGCGCTGCACGGCCTTGTTGCCGTTGACGATCCACACCGTGGCATTGCCCTGCGGATCGCGCGACACGGCGGCCTGGGGGACGAGGATGGCGTTGGCGGTGATTGCCTGCGCGAACACCGCGCGCACGAACATGCCGGGCAGCAACAGCCCCTGCGGATTGGGGAAGCGGGCGCGCAGCGTGACGGTGCCCGTTTGCTGATCGACGACGACTTCGGCGAATTCGACCGTCCCGGTCTGGCCGTAATCGCTGCCGTCCTCCAGTTTCAGCCGCACCGTGGCGTTGGCGGGAAGGACGCCGCCGGTCGCCAGCGCACGGCGCAGCTGCAGGATCGACGCGGCCGATTGCTGGATGTCGACGTAGATCGGATCGAGCTGCTGGATCGTCGTCAGCGGATCGGCCTGGCTGGTTGTGACCAGCGCGCCGACGGTGAACAGCGATCGCCCGATCCGGCCGCTGATCGGCGCGGGTACGGTGGTAAAGCGCAGGTTGATCCGCGCGGTTTCGAGCTGCGCGCGGTTCTGCGCGATCGTCGCCTCGGCCTGCCGCTGCGTTGCGACGGCGTCGGTATAGTCCTGCTTGCTCACCGCCTCGATCGCGGCGAGCGGGCGGAAGCGGTCTGCGCGGATGCGCGCCGCTTCGGCGGTCGCGCGCGCACTGGCGACGTTGGCGGACGCTTCGTTGGCGGCGGCGCGATAGAGACTGGGATCGATCTGATAGAGCGGCTGGCCCTGGCGGACGATCGTGCCTTCGGTGAAGAAGCGGCGCTGGATCACGCCCGTCACCTGCGGGCGGACCTCCGAGCTGCGGTAGGCAAAGGTACGACCGGCGAGCTCGGTGACGAGCGGCACCTGCGTCGGCCGCGTCACAACATAACCGACCTGGACAGGACCGCCGCCGCGACCCTTCTCCTGCGCGCCCTGCGATCCGCCGCTGCACGCCGCGAGTGCCAGCGCGCCGAGCGCCGCCAGCTGCCGTCCGTTAATCACCTGCATCAATCCGTTATGCTTCCGCGTCCTAGGCCGCAGCAACCGATCTCCATCGCCAAGGGAAAGCAAGGGGAATGCATCGATGATTGGTCTCCGAACGGGAGGATAAGCGCCTCGGGCCGGGAAGCCGCGAATTGAAGCAGCGTAACCGTATTCGTTCGGCACGACCAGCCCAAGTGCGACAGAATGATTGCCGCAACCGAATGAAACCATTCGCACATTGAGGCGTTGCGGTTGTGGCGGGTAATAAAAAATACGACGATTTGCGGGTGGAAAAGGGGCGTTTGGTGGGGTTCAATTCGGGGTGTCATCGCTGGTTGGCTGTTGCGTTGGTCACGGCCGCGGCACCGGCAACCGCGCAAATGGCGAAGCCGGGTACGGCACCGGCGACTGGGCCTGACGCACCGAAAGCCACGACGCCGGGTGGCGCGAACGGCACCGTCTCGACGAGCCAAGTTGGTCAGCCGTCTGTACCCGCTGATCCCACAGACAATGTCATCGTTCCCGATGCGGAATTCAATGCGGCGTTGCCTCCGTTGTCGAGCGATCTCAACGCGCCGCTCGAGCCGATGCCGCGGGCTGACGTCGAAGCACCGACCACTGCGGCCCCTGCCATTACGCCTGCGCCAATCGTACCCGCGGGTACGCTGCCACCGCCTGCCGTCGTCGACGCCGAACTCGCCCAGCCGCTCAACCCGCTGTCCACTGCGGATACCGTGCCGCTGCAGACGGTGGCTGATATCAAGGACGCCGACGCGCCCGAGATCCGTTACGAAACGGTGGTTCGCGGGCTCGAACCGCTCGGTCTCGACGACGAGTTCAAGTCGCTCTCGGCGCTGCGCGAAGGCCATGGAAAGGCTGGCAACGCGACGCAGGTCAATGCCCGTGCGAAGGAGGACGAGGGGCTCGCCGTTCGTCTGATGAAGTCGCTCGGCTATTACGACGGCGTCGCGGTGTCGACACTGGAGAACGTACCGGGCGAGCCGGCGAAGCTGCGCGCGATCGTTACCGCGACGCCGGGCCGGCTCTACAAACTCGACCAGATCACCGTGAACGCCGGCCCGACCGTGCCGCCCAACCTCGTGCGTGAGCAATTGCCGCTGAAGACCGGCGATCCGATCGAAGCGGCGCGCATCCAAGGCGCGGAGGCGAATGTCAGCCTCATCCTGCCGCAGAGGGGCTATCCCTTCGTCAAGGTGGGGGAGCGCGACATCCTTCTCGACGACGAGACGGTGACGGGCGATTATACGCTACCGGTCGACACCGGCCCGCGCTCGTCGTTCGGCGTGCTTCGGCCGGAGGGCGATGCGGTGTTCGACGTCGAGCACCTCAACGTCTTTCCGCGCTTCAAGCAAGGCGACCTGTTCGACACTCGCAAGCGCGACGATCTGCGCGAGGCGCTGGTCGCGACCGGCCTGTTCGACACGCTGGCGGTCGAGCCGGTACGCACCGGGCAGCCTGGGCCCGACGGAACCGAGCAGGTCGACCTCGTCGTCCGCCAGAGCAAGGGGCCGTGGCGCAGCCTCGCCGGCAGCGCGGGCTATGGGACGGGTGAGGGCGTCAAGGTCGAGGGCAGTTGGACGCACCGCAACCTCTTCCCGCCCGAGGGCGCGCTGGTCCTGACCGCGATCGGCGGCACGCAGCAGCAGGGCGCCTCGGCCACCTTCCGCCGGCAGAATGCGGGCAAGCGCGACCGCTCCTTCTCCGCGGGCGTCGCGGCCAACCATTCCAACTATGACGCGTTCGATGCCTTTACCGGCACCGCATTCGTGCGCTGGGCGTATGATTCGACGCCGATCTGGCAGAAGCGCTTCACCTATGCGTTCGGTGCCGAACTGACCGGCACCAACGAGAGTGTCTTCGATTTCACCCGCAACGAGCGCGTGCGCCGGACCTACGGCATCGCCGCCATCCCGGCGCAGGCGGTGTGGGACACGTCGGACGACCTGCTCAACCCGACCAAGGGCTATCGCCTCAAGCTCAACCTAAGTCCCGAGACGTCGGTACAGGGTTCGGTCCGCCCCTATGCGCGCACGATGATCGAGGGCACGGTCTATTATCCCGTCAGCGACAGCCTGGTGATCGCCGGCCGCGCACGCGCGGGATCGATCTTCGGCATCGACCGCGACGATATCGCGCCGTCGCGCCGCTACTACGGTGGCGGCGGCGGATCGGTACGCGGCTACGGCTTCCAGCGCCTCGGGCCGTTCGAGCCTGTATCGTCGCTCGTCCCTAACGAGGATGGCGAGATCGACATCGGCGATCTGCGCCCGGTCGGCGGGCGCAGCATCAACGAATTCGCGCTCGAGGCGCGCTACCGCTTCGGCAATTTCGGCATCGTGCCCTTTATCGATGCCGGCAACGCCTATGAGAGCACCTTTCCCAAGGCGTCCGACCTACGCTTCGGCGCGGGCGTCGGCGGTCGCTTCTACACCAACTTCGGGCCGATGCGCGTCGACCTGGCGACGCCGCTGAACCCACGCCCGGGAGACGGCAAGATCGCGCTCTACGTCTCGATCGGGCAGGCATTCTGATGCCCGAGGACAACGTCACCACCGATACCGTCGCCGTGCACCGCCCGCTGTGGCTACGCATCCTGAAGTGGATCGGCGTGGCAATCGCCGCGCTGCTCGTCCTGCTGCTGGTAATCGTGTTCGGCATCAACACCGATCCCGGTCGGCGCCTGGTGGCCGACCAGCTCGGCGGATATACCACCGCGGGCGGGCTCAACATCAAGGTTGGGCGGATCGACGGGTCGCTCTACGGGCGCATGGTGCTGAGCGACGTGCGCGTCAGCGATCCCAAAGGCGTGTTCATCTCCTCGCCGCGGCTCGACGTCGATTGGCGACCGTTCGCCTTCGTCAACAATCACGTCAACGTGCGGAGCCTGGAAAGCCAGCTCGTCACGATGACGCGCAACCCGGAATTCATTCCGCAGCCGAGCGATCCCGACGCACCGCTGCTGCCCGATCTCGACATCGATATCGACCGGCTGCGCGTCGCGCGCTTCGTGATGGAAGCGCCCGTTGCGGGCCAGCGGCATATCGCGCGGCTCGACGGCGCGGCGCATATCGCCGATCGGCGCGCGCAGCTGACGGTCGATGCCGCCGCCCTGCGCGCGCCCGGCGTCGCCGGCGGCGACACGCTCCGGCTCAAGCTCGACGCCGTACCCGACGACGACAAGCTCGATCTCGACGCGCGGCTGTTCGCACCGGCGGGCGGTCTCGTCGCGGCAATCGCGGGCACCAAGGCGCCGCTGACGGCGACGATCGGCGGGCAGGGGAGCTGGGCGGCATGGCGTGGCAAGGCCGTGGCGACGCTGGGCGGCGGGCAGTTCGCCGACCTCGACCTGTCGGCACGCGACGGACATATCGAGATCCGCGGGACGACGCAGCCCGGCCTCTATCTCGAAGGGCCGGTCGAACGGCTTACCGCGCCGCGGCTCGACGTCGCGATCGACACGACGCTCGCCGAGCGCCGCGCCGACACGCGGATCAAGCTCGCCTCGAGCGCGCTGGCGGTCGACGCCGGCGGGATCATCGATCTGGCGAAAAGCCGCTTCGGCAATTTCGCGGTCGACGCGAAGCTGCTGACGCCCGGCGCGATCGCGCCCAACCTGCGCGGGCGCGACGTGCTCGCGCGGATGGTGCTGAACGGCGCGTTCGCGACGCCGACGGTGGATTACAAGGTGCGCGCGACGACGCTCGGCTTCGCCGAAACGACGGTCGAAAACCTCTATGCTGAGGGGCTCGCTCGGGTCGACAGCGCGCGTATCCTGGTGCCGGTGCACGCCCGCGCGCGGCGCATCAGCGGGCTCAATCCCGCGCTCGGCGGTCTCACGACCAACGTGCGGATCGACGGCGACCTAGCGATCGACATGCCGACGATCCTGTCGGACAATCTGCGCATCTGGTCCGACACGATCGATGCGACCGCGATCATCGCCGCCAACATGGAGACGGGGCGCTACACCGGTGCGCTGAAGGGCCGCGTCAACAATTTCCGCGTCGAAAGCGTCGGTATCGTCAATTTGACGACCGACGCGAAGCTCGTCAGCACCCCCAACGGCGGCTTCGGCATCGTCGGCCGCGTCGCGGTGCAGACGCGCGAGATCTTCAACGACGGCGTGCGCAGCTTCCTCGGCGGCAACGCGGTGGCGGCGGCGAACCTCGGCTACGACACCAACGGCATCGTCACCTTTCGCGACGTGCGGCTCAACGCGCCGGCCTTCCGCGTGACGCGGGGCAGTGGGCGTTACGATCTCAACAGCGGTGCTGTGCTGGTCGACGCCGATGCCTATTCGGCGCAATATGGGCCATTGTTCGCACTAGTGACGGGCAGCGCCGCCGCCCCGGTGGTGACGCTGCGCGCACCGCGGCCGGGCGTCGGCGTCGGGCTCGCCGATCTCAACGCACGGATTGTCGGGCGCGGCGGCGCTTATGCCGTGACGGCGACGGGAAACACGACCTACGGCCCCTTCAACGCCGACGTGCTCGTCCGGCCGGGGGCTCAGCTGACGGTCGATCTCAACCGCGTGATCTTTGCCGGCGTCAATTTCACCGGGCGCGTCGTCCAGACCGCCGCAGGGCCGTTCGCCGGGCGCGTGCAATTCGCCGGATCGGGGCTGTCGGGCGCGATGCGGCTCGCGGCGCAGGGCCGCTACCAACGCGCCGATGTCGACGCGCGCGCCTATGCCGCACAGATCCCGGGGCAGGTCGATTTCGTCATCGGCCGAGCGATCGTGAAGGCCAGCATCGTGCTCTACGATACGCCGCAGGTGATCGCCGACGCGCAGGTCGCCGACCTGCGCTACGGCCCTACGGTGATCCAAACCGGGCGGGTGAAGGTGAACTATGCCGGCGGGCGCGGCACCGCGCAGGCGTTGTTCACCGGATCGAACAGCGTGCCGTTCCGCCTCGCCGCCAACGCACGACTGTCGCCGAACGACTATCTCGTCGCGCTGCAGGGCCAGACGAACGGCATCAACTTCCAAACCGGCAATCCGGCGCGGATCGTCGCCACCGGCGGGACGTACCGCCTGTCGCCGACGCAGATCGTGTTCGATCAGGGCCGCGCGCGCGTTGCCGGCAGCTACGGCAACGGGATCAACGCGCAGCTGCGGCTCGACAGCCTCGACCTGTCGATCGCCAACGCGCTGGTGCCCAACCTCGGGCTTGGTGGGCGCGCGACGGGCAGCCTCGATTTCGTCCAGGCGAACGCCAACGCTTTCCCGCAGGCGGACGCGCGCGTCGCGATCAGCAACTTCACGCGGTCGAGCCTTGCCGCGGTGTCGGAGCCGGTCGACGTTGTGTTCGCCGGGCGCCTGGTGGCGAGCGGCGCGGAGGCGCGCGCGCTCGTCAAGCGCGGGCCGACGACGGTGGGCCGGATGCAGGCGTTCCTGCGTCCGCTCGGCAGCGGCGGTTCGTGGGCCTCGCGGCTGATGGCGGCGCCGCTTAGCGGCGGCATCCGCTACAACGGGCAGTCGGGTGTGCTGTTCAGCTTCGCCGGTCTTGCCGAGCAGCAATTGTCCGGGCCTATTGCGGTCGCGGCCGATTTCGGCGGACGGGTGACCGATCCGCGGCTCAACGGCGTGATCCGCGCCGATGCGCTGACCTACGACAACGAAACCTACGGCACGCGTCTGTCGCAGATGGCGATCCGCGCACGCTTCACCAACGATCGCCTGCAGATCGACAGCGTGCGCGCGCGTGCCGGCCGCGGCACCGTGCAGGCGCAGGGCTATGTCAGCCTCGCCGCCGATCAGGGCTATCCAATGCAGATCGACGCGCAGCTCGACGACGCGCAGCTCGCCAAGTCCGACGCGCTCGGCGCGACGGCGAGCGGCACCGTGTCGATCACCAACGGGCGTAATGGCGGGCTGATCAAGGCGGACATCACGGTGCCCGAGGCGCGCTACCAGATAATCCGCCAGGGATCGGCCGAGGTCCCCGAACTGACCGGCGTTCGGCGCAAGCGCGACACCCGCCCGGCGCGGATTACCGACCGGCCCGCGCCTGCTTCGCCGCCGGGGCTGTTCCGCCTCGACATGCGCGTGCGTGCCGACAATCGCCTGTTCGTCTCCGGCATGGGGCTGGAGAGCGAGTGGGAGATGGACCTGCGCGTCGGCGGCACGTCCGCGGCGCCCGTGATCACCGGCGGGCTTGATCTGGTGCGCGGTACCTATTCGTTCGCCGGCAAGCGCTTCGAGGTCGAGCGTGGCCGCGTGCGTTTCCGCGGCGGAGCGCTGACCGATCCCGATATCGATATCCGCGCGACGACGACGAACGACAACGTGACCTTCGTCATCGCCATCACGGGGACGGGGCAGCGGCCGCAGATCGCCTTCACCTCAACCCCGGCGCTGCCGCAGGATGAGGTGCTGAGCCGGCTGCTGTTCGGCACCAATCCGGAGAATTTGTCCGCGACCGAGGCGATCCAGCTGGCGGCGGCGCTCAACTCGCTGCGCGGTTCGGGGGGTGGACTCAATCCGCTTGGCAAGCTGCGCTCGGCCACCGGCTTCGACCGGCTGCGGATCTTGGGCGCGGACGAGGCGAGCGGGCGCGGCAGTGCGCTGGCGGCAGGCAAGTATCTGACCGACGACATCTACGTCGAGATCGTCACCGACGCGCGTGGCTTCACCGCGACGCAGCTGACGATCGCGCTGACCAAGTCGCTGAGCTTGTTGACGCAGGCCGGCTCGTTCGGCGGCTCGAACGCGCAACTGCGTTATTCGAAGGACTATTGATCGCGTGCCGCACTCCCCTGGCGGGGGCGGGCGGCACCGGACAGGCAATTTACATCGCGGTAAGTTAGGTCCTTTTCCGCAACCGGTCGTTGGGCTAGGGTTGCGACAGGAAGAGGATCCCGCGCATGAACGAGCACGTCGACGTCATCATCGTAGGCGCCGGGCTGTCCGGCATCGGCGCGGCGCATCATCTGCAGCAGCGCTGTCCCGATCGCAGCTACCTGATCCTCGAGGCTCGGCAGGCGATGGGCGGCACGTGGGACCTGTTCCGCTATCCGGGGATCCGATCGGATAGCGACATGCACACGCTGGGTTACAATTTCCGCCCGTGGACCAAGGCGAAGTCGATCGCCGACGGCCCGTCGATCCGCGAATATATCGAGGATACGGCGCGCGACGGCGGGATCGATCGCCACATCCGCTTCGGCCACAAGGTGACGGCGATCGAATGGTCGACCCCCGATGCGCACTGGACGGTGACGACGCAGGGGCCGGACGGCACGGCGACTTTCACGTGCAACTTCCTGCACATGTGTTCGGGATATTACGATTACGATCGCGGGCACACGCCGCATTTCGCGGGACAGGAGAGCTTCGCCGGCCGCATCGTTCATCCGCAGCACTGGCCGCAGGACCTCGATTATGCCGGCAAGCGCGTGGTGGTGATTGGCAGCGGCGCAACGGCGGTGACGCTGGTGCCCGAAATGGCGAAGCAGGCGGCGAGCGTCACGATGCTCCAGCGCTCGCCGACCTATGTCGTCTCACGCCCCGGCGAGGACGCGCTCGCAAACTGGCTGCGCCGCAAGCTGCCCGGCAAGACCGCCTATGGCATGACGCGGTGGAAGAACGTGCTGATGGGCATGGTGTTCTATCGCATGACGCGCAAGCAGCCGGAGAAGGTGAAGCAGAAGCTGCTCGACGGGGTGCGCGAGCATCTCGGCCCCGATTATGACGTCGCAACGCACTTCACGCCGCGCTACAACCCGTGGGACCAGCGGCTGTGCCTGGTGCCGGATGCCGACCTGTTCGACACGATCAGGGCGGGGCGCGCCGATGTCGTCACTGACACGATCGAGCGCTTCACTCCGGCAGGCATCCTGCTCACATCTGGCCGCGAGCTTCCCGCCGACGTTATCGTCACCGCGACGGGGCTCGAGGTGAAGCTGCTCAGCGGGATCACGCCGGTGGTCGACGGTGTTGCAAAGGAACTCGGCGAGGCGCTGCAATATAAGGGGATGATGTTCTCCGACGTGCCCAACCTCGCCTTCACCTTCGGCTACACCAATGCGTCGTGGACGCTGAAGGCCGATCTGGTGGCGATGTACCTGTGCCGTATCCTCAACGTGATGAAGAAGCGCGGGCTGCGCCAGGCAACGCCGCGCATCGGCGGCGACGCGATCACGCCCGAACCGTTCGTCGATTTCAGCTCGGGCTATATTCAGCGCGTCGCGGATCAGCTGCCCAAGCAGGGCAACCGCAAACCGTGGAAGCTCAACCAGAATTACGCGCTCGACGTGATGGCGCTGCGCTTCGGATCGGTCGAGGACAGTATGGAATTCTCCAACCCGGCGCCGAAACCCGCGAAGCAGCGCGTCGCGGCCTAGCCCGCGAGCGCCGGCGGCGGTAGCAGCGCGAGGGCGAGCGTGCAGAGGCCGAGGCTGAAGGAAAGGATCAGCCGCAGCTGCAGCCAGCCGGCGGCCGGCGGCGCGGCAATGCGCGTGAGCGCCCGATCGGCCACAGGGCTGAGCAGCAGGCAGACTCCCAGCACGACGAGTGACGGGCCCGGCCAGGCAAGCCCCTGGAACCACGGCAACAATGCGCCCCAGGCGACGAGGCTCGGGGTGACGGCAAGCAGGTAGTGCCACCACCGCCGATCGCCGGCACGCAGCGCGTCCGCCCACCAGATGCCGCCGAGGAACGACAGGATGATCGCGGCGTAGAAGCATCCCGCCGCATTCGCCGCCCAGCGCGCTGCGGGATCGACAACGCCCGACACGACGCACGCGGCCTGCGGCAGGATACCCGCAAGCCCGAGGACGACGACGGGGCGGGGCAGCGAGCGAAGCGACATCATCGGTCCTGACGAATACGTATCGGACCCGAACGCCGGGGGCGATCAACGGGTTGCCGCGCCTGCCGGTCGCGGTGCGGCGAGGTGCCGGCTCTTTCCGCTCCAGTTTCGTCACGCACGGCGCTAAGGCGCGTCGCTTGCCAGCCGAAGGAGCGCGATACGTGAACCAGATCCTGATCCTCACCACCGGCGGGACGATCGACAAACTCTATTTCGATGCGCTCAGCACCTATCAGATCGGCGAGAGCGTGGTCGATCGGATGCTGGCGACGGCGCGGGTGACGCTGCCGTACCGCCGCGTCGAACTGATGCGCAAAGACAGCCTCGAACTCACCGATGCGGATCGCGCCATGATCGCGGCGGCGATCGCCGATGCGCCCGAGCAGCGCATCGTCGTCACGCACGGCACCGATACGATGGCGCAGACGGCGCAGGCGCTACGCGGCATCGCGGGCAAGACGGTGGTGCTGGTCGGTGCGCTTTCGCCGGCGCGCTTCGCGGAGAGCGATGCGACGTTCAACCTTGGCATGGCGTTCGCCGCGGCGCAGGTAGCGCCGGCGGGCGTGTGGATCGCGATGAACGGCACGTTGTTCGACGGCCAGCACGTGCGTAAGGATCGCACGGTCAACGCCTTCGTCGCGGATTGATCACTGAATGGCGCGCCGGCGGCAATCAGCCGGCGCGCGACCGGATCAGCGCTGCGCGACGGCGACGGAGGCGACGGGCGGCGGGAAATCGAGCACACCGCACTTCTTCGCCTGCCACTCGCCCTTGCCCGACCAGCACTGCTTGTCGAGCCGCGGCACGCGCGCGCCGGCGTGGAACGAGCGCGGGAACTGCTGCTCGCCCCACGGCGTCAGGCTGTTGCGCAGCTGGCGCATCCGCTCCTGCGCGATCACGCCGAAGCTGCCGCGCGGCGCGTAAAGCGCAAGACGGCCGATCTCACCGGCGGACTGGCAGAAATTATATTGCGAGGCGACGGCGTTGAAGCTCGAATAGGTTTTCGTCCCAAATTGATCGAGCGCGCCCTGCCCCGCCTTGGGCGCCTTGTTGGTGCGCTGGAAATATTTGGTCAGCGTGTCGTAGCTGTCCTTCAGCTCGGCACGGTGATCGGTAAGGATCGCGTTGTAATTGTCGACCGTCAGCAGCGTCGGCTCGAACTGGCATTGCAGCGCGGCGACGTTGAGCGCGGCGCGGAGCGTCCACGTCAACCCGGCGCGCCGCTCGGCATCGGTGGCACCCGGCAGCGCCATGGCGATACCCGGTTCGTCGCCGCGCACGACGGTGCCGGTCAAATCCTTGGACTTCATGAAGAACTGTGCCGATGCGGGCATCGACGATACAAGCGCCACGGCGGCGACAGCCACCCCCGCGATCCGCAACCGACCCATTTTCTCTGAACTCCCCGACCCGAACGCAGCGGATTCATACGCATTTTCGGGCCGTTATCCAAGCCTCTTCATCATGTTCGCGCCTCAGTCGGTCGCATCGACCGGGCTGAGGAGACACCCGCAAAACGCAGAAAGGCCGCCCGGTCGCCCGGACGGCCCCCAACATAACGCCATTGGCGCGATGATTACATCGCGTTCGTGGTTGTGGTCATGCTGTTGGTCATCATCATGTCGTTCGACATCATGGTGTCGTTCGCCATCATGCCGCCGTTCATCGCGCCGTCCACGGCGGTCATGTTGTCGGTCATGGTGTCCATGCCCTCGGTGGCGTTCATGTCGGTGACGGTCGTGTTGTCGACGGTGGTCTCGGTCTTCGACCCGCAGGCCGACACGGCCAGCGCGGCTGCCGCGATAGCCGAACCGGTCAGGATCTTCGAAAGTGCACGCATGGATAGCTCCCTAGATAATGGATTTGGACGGCGGACGTATCCATAATACCCAAATCGAGGTGGATATTAGTCATAGAACGCCGCCCCCTCAAGCCTCGATTTGTCGAACACAAGTCAGGCTTTTGAGGAAAGCGTCGGCGGTAAACGCGAGGGCGGCGTCGAAGGTTGCAAAATCTGCCGCGTTGCCCAGCGCTTGTGCGCTGGTGACGGGATAGTCGGCGATGCCGCAGGGCACGATGCCGCCGAAATGGGCGAGATCGGGCGCCAGGTTCACCGAAAAGCCGTGCATCGTGACCCATTTGCGCACGCGCACGCCGATCGCGCCGATCTTCGCCTCGCGTCCGTCGCGGTCGAGAGTCCAGATCCCGATCCGCCCCGGTGCGCGAAACGCGTCGATCCCGATGCGGTCGAGCGCGGCGATCACCCACCCTTCGAGGCCGTGGACGAAGCAGCGCACGTCACGCCCGCGCTGCGCAAGATCGAGAACGAGATAGCCGATCCGCTGCCCGGGCCCATGATAGGTATAGCGACCGCCGCGGCCAGCTTTCACGACCGGGAAACGCGGATCGATCAGTTCGGCGGCGTCGGCGCTGGTGCCCGCGGTGTAGACCGGAGGATGTTCGAGCAGCCAGACGAGCTCGCGCGCGTCGTGCCGCGCGACCGCCGCATTGCGCGCCTCCATCTCGGCCAGCGCCGCGGCATAGTCGGTCAGTCCCGGCGAGTTGCGCCATTCGATGTCGCCGATCGTCACGGGGCGTCAGATGCGCACCCCGACAGTGATTGGCAAGCGTCGCGGCGATCGGGTAGGCGGCGGCGATGGATCGCACCAAGGGGCGCTGCGCATGATCAGCATGAGCGAGATATGGGATCGGACGGTCGCGGTGATCGCGGGGCGGTTCGCCATGCTGGCGTCGATCGCGACGCTACTGCTGCTCGCCCCGCCAATCGCGCAGGCGGCGATCGATGCGATTTCGGGCACCTCGCCGGCGCTGCGCTTCGTCGGCGGCCTCGTCGCGCTGCTGGTGTTCGTCGCGGCGATGCTCGGGGCGCTGGCCGTGACGGCGGTGGCGACCGACCCGTCGCTCGACCAGCGCGGCGCGCTCGAAGCCGCCGGGCTGCGGATCGGCCCGCTGCTCGCAGTATCGATCGTCCTCGGCATCGTCCTCTTCGCGAGCTTTATTCCCGCCATACTGCTGATCGGCACGTCCGGCTTCGACATCGTCCGCGCGCAGGCGGGTGCGCCGCAGCAGGCGCTCGACACCGGCCGCTTCGCGCTTGGCGGGCTGTTCATGCTCGTCACGCTCTTCGCCTGGCTCTGGGTGTTCGCCAAGCTGGTGCCGTTGCCGGCGGTGGTGATGAACGAGCGCCGCGGGCTGGGTGCTATCACGCGCTCGTTCGCCTTGACGCGCCGATCGACGGCGAAACTGTTCGGGGTACTGATCCTCTACGCGATCGTCATGGCGGTCGCGCTCATGGCTGTCACGTCGGTGCTCGGGTTGATGACACGGCTGATCGTGGGGCCTGATGCGCCAGGAGCGGTTGCGTTCGTCGTCGCTGTGGGGACGGCGATCGTCACGTGCGTCTTCAGCGTGGTGCAGAACGTGTTCGGCGGGCAATATTATCTGAAGGCGCGCGCGGTGCGCGAGGCGGCGTGAACCCCAATTTCATCACCCTCCTGATCGATACGTGGCGTACCTCCCGGCGCGACGCGGATCTCGTGCTGCGGATCGCCGGCGCGCTGGTGTTCCTGCCGGCCTTCGCGGTGCAACTGCTGTGCGATCCCTTGCCCGCGCTACCCACCGAGCGTGACGAGCGCGCGATGCAGGTCTGGCTCGATGCGGTGTCGGCGTGGGGGCAGGGGAATGCCTTCTGGTATGTCGCCGCCGACCTCGTCGGCATGGTCGGGCTGGCGACCGTCGCGCTGCTGTTGCTCGACCGGCGCGCCCCCTCGGTGCGCGAGGCGCTGGCCGATGTCGCACGGCGCTTGCCGCGGTTCGTGCTTGCCAATCTGCTGGTCGCGATCCCCGTCGGGCTCGGCCTGTGGTTGCTCATCCTGCCCGGGTTGTACCTTCAGGCGCGGCTTATCGCGGCGATCCCGGCGCTGGCGGCAGAACCCGGGCTGAGCGCCGCGCGCGCGGTGCGGCGGAGCTGGCGGATGACCGCGATGCCCGGCTGGGCGATCCTAGGCGCGATCGTCGCGCTGTTCCTGTTGCAGTGGCTGATCGTCAGCCCGTTGTTGCCCGCCGAGACGTGGCTGCGCACGCCGGGCCACGAGAATCCGTTCGTCATCGCATTGGTCGCCGCGCTGCTCGCTGCGGCCTCGACCGTCTACAACCTGGCGCTGCTGTTGCTCGGCGTCGTCGCCTATCGCCGCTGGGCCAGCATCGGCACGTGAGGGGCAAGGCTTTCGTCCAGCAATCCGGCGAGCCGCGGGTCCGCGAACGTCTCCACCGTGCGCCGCACCGCTACGAAGCCCTGTGCGCGATAAAAGCCGAGCGCGCGGGGATGGTCGAGCGTGCAGGTGTTGACCGTGACGCGGGCGATCCCGGCGCGCCAAACGCGCGCCAGTGCTTCGGTCATCATCCAGCGTCCGTGCCCCTGACCGGCAAGTTCGGGAACGAAGCCGAAATAGGATAGCTCGCCGATGCCCGCGCGGCGGAAATCGAGCTCCAGCATCCCCACTTCGATGCCGGAGGGATCGACCGCGGCGTAGATCTCGACCGCGGGATCGTGGATGATCGCGTGCAGCGCGGCGTCGTCGATCGCCAGGCGCGAGAACCACAACCACGGCCCGCCGACGCGGCGGAACAGCGTGCGATACGCCGCCGCAGTCGGCCGCTCCCACCGCACCAACCGAAAGCGGGTTTCCGGCATCGGGCGCAGCGGCGGACGGCGCCTCATCTCCAGCGTGGTGACGATCGTCGCCACCTGATCGTCGGGAACCGCGATCAGCCCCACGTCGCGACCGGCGGCAGGCTCATCAGGATCGCGTCGATGTTGCCGCCGGTCTTAAGCCCGAACAAGGTGCCGCGATCGTAGACGAGGTTGAATTCGGCGTAGCGGCCGCGCCACTCGTTGCGCTGCGCGACGTCCGCCTCGCCGAACGGCAAGTTCATCCGCCGCCGCACGATCCGCGGGTAAACGTCGAGAAAGGCACGGCCGACGTCCTGCGTGAAGGCGAAGTTTGCGGCAAAATCGCCTTCAAGGTGATCGTAAAAGATGCCCCCCACGCCGCGGTGGACGCGCCGGTGCGGAATGTAGAAATAGTCGTCCGCCCACTGCCTGAAGCGAGGATAGTGCGCTGTGTCGTGCGCGTCGCATGCGGCCTGGAGCGTCGCATGGAAGTCTTCGGTGTCCTCCGCGATCGGAAGCGGCGGATTGAGATCGGCACCGCCGCCGAACCAGCGCTTGGTGGTGACCAGGAAGCGCGTATTCATGTGCACGGCGGGGACGTGCGGGTTCGCCATGTGCGCGACCAGGCTGATGCCGGTGGCGAAAAAGCTCGGGTCCTCCGCCGCGCCATGGATCGTCTTGGCGAAATCGCCCTCGAAACTCCCGCCCACGGTGGAAACGTTGACGCCGACCTTCTCGAACACGCGCCCCTTCATCACGCCGCGCACGCCGCCGCCGCCCGGTGCGCCCGCGGGATCGACGCGGTCCCAAGGTGTGTAGACGAACGCGGCGTCCGATCCCGCCTCACGCTCGATCGCGGTGAATTCGGCGCAGATCCGATCGCGTAAGGTCTCGAACCATTGGCGGGCGGCGGCTTGTTCGGTGTCGAGCGTCAGCATGGCCGATCCTTACCGGCGCGACGCGCGACCTGTCGAGGTGACACAATGTCCCATCACGCAGCCTGCCCGCGCGTCTGACGCATAGCCTCAGACAGAATGATCCCGGCGCTGATCGCGACGTTAAGCGAGCGGAAACCGGCCCGCATCGGGATGCGGACGCGCAGATCGGCGCGATCATGAACGTGATCGGGCACGCCAGCACCTTCGCTGCCGAACAGCAAAAGGTCGTGGGGCCGGAACCGTGCGTCCCACAGATCGACCGCGCCGCGCGTCGTCGCGAGCACCAGCCGCGCCGGCTGCCGGGCTTGGGCAGCGAGGAAACCCGCCCAATCAACGTGCCGCGTAACGTCGCCCGCGGCGGCATAATCCATCTTCGCGCGGCGCAGCGCGCGATCGCCCCACGGAAAGCCCATCGGTTCGATCAGGTCGACCGGGACGCCGAAACACGCTGCCGTGCGCAGGATCGTGCCGACGTTGCCGGCGATATCGGGTTCGAACAGGGCGATGCGCATGATGCCGGGTTAGCGGCGGAAGACGCCCGCCGCAAAATGCAGTTGGCAGGGGAGGGGGGCGAAGCTATCAGGCCGCGAACCCTCGTGGGGACGAGGGATTCCATGGGCGGGCGCAGCGGGCATTCCCCGATCGATGCGCCTCTCCAAGGCAGGAAGGACAAGGGTTAGCGAATGGCGACGGTCGACAGCACGATTCCTCCGGGCGAGAACCCCGCCCCCTATCATGAGGAAGGCCACGACCCCCGCCGGCGCGACTTCATCAACATCGCGACGGTCGCTTGGGCTGGCGTCGGCGCGGGCGTAATCGTCCTGCCGCTGATCAACCAGATGAACCCGTCAGCCGACGTGCTCGCGCTGTCGACCACCGAGGTCGACATCAGCAAGATTGAGCCCGGCCAGGCGATCAAGACGACGTTCCGCAAGCAGCCGCTGTTCGTACGCAACCTGACGCCGAAAGAGATCGCCGAGGCGGACGCGGTGGCGCCGAGCTCGCTGCGCGATCCGCAGACGCTGGAAGAGCGCACCAAGGCGGGCAAGAAGAACTGGCTGATCACGCTGGGCGTCTGCACCCACCTCGGCTGCGTGCCGCTGGGGGCGGGCGAGGGCGAGAACAAGGGGCCGTTTGGCGGCTATTTCTGCCCGTGCCACGGTTCGGCGTACGACACCGCCGGGCGTATCCGCCAAGGTCCGGCGCCGACCAATCTCCATGTCCCCGAATATGCATTCACGTCCGACACTGTCGTGACGGTCGGTTGAGGTAGCGCACCATGAGCTTTCCCTGGGCCCATCACTACGAGCCGAAGCAGCCGCTGATGCGGTGGCTGGATGAGAAGCTGCCGCTGCCGCGCCTCGTCTATAACGCCGTCGGCGCGGGCTATCCCGTGCCGCGCAACCTCAACTATTTCTGGAACTTTGGCGTGCTCGCCGGGCTCGCGCTGGTGGTGCAGATCGTCACCGGCATCGTGCTGGCGATGCACTATGCCGCCAACGGTTTGGTCGCGTTCGGCTCGGTCGAAAGCATCATGCGTGACGTCAACGCCGGCTGGTTCCTGCGCTACGCGCACGCCAACGGCGCGTCGATGTTCCTGCTCGTCGTCTACATCCACATCGCGCGCGGCCTCTATTACGGCTCGTACAAAGCGCCGCGTGAGATGGTGTGGCTGCTCGGCGTCGTCATCTTCCTGCTGATGATGGCAACCGCCTTCATGGGCTACGTGCTGCCGTGGGGCCAGATGAGCTTCTGGGGCGCGCAGGTGATCACCGGCTTCTTCTCGGCCATCCCGCTGGTCGGCGAGCCGATCCGCATCTGGCTGCTGGGCGGCTTCGCGCCGGACAATGCCGCGCTCAACCGCTTCTTCTCGCTCCACTATTTGCTGCCGTTCGTCACCGCGGGCGTTATCATCATGCACATTTGGGCGCTGCACATCCCGGGTTCGAACAACCCGACCGGCGTCGACGTGAAGGGTGAGCAGGACACGGTGCCGTTCCACCCGTATTATACGGCCAAGGACGGCGTCGGCGTCGCGGTGTTCTTCCTGATCTTCGCCTCGCTGATCTTCTTCTCGCCCAACCTGCTCGGCCACCCGGACAATTACATTGAGGCGAACCCGCTCTCGACGCCGGCGCACATCGTTCCCGAATGGTACTTCCTGCCGTTCTACGCGATCCTGAAGAGCTTCACCGCGGACTTCATTCTGACGGGCAAGCTGTGGGGCGTGCTGGCGATGTTCGGCTCGATCCTGCTGCTCTTCTTCCTGCCGTGGCTCGACAGCTCGCCGGTCCGTTCGGCCAATTATCGTCCGACGTATCGCTGGTTCCTCGTCGTGCTGCTCGTCGACGTGCTGATCCTCGGCTATATCGGCGGCGCGGAGGCGACGGCGCGCAACGTCATCATCGGTCAGCTCGCGACGGCCTATTACTTCGCGCATTTCCTGATCATCCTGCCGATCGTGTCGCGCTCGGAGCGTCCGCGCCCGCTGCCCAACTCGATCACCGAAGCGGTGCTTGCCAAGCATGGCGGCACCTCGCCCGCCAAGACCGCGATGGCGCACTGAGCCGATACGGGGGAATAACAGAACAATGGTTCGTACCATCGCACTCCTGATCGGCGCGGGTTTCGTGTTCGTGCTCGGCATCGCGCTGTTCGGCACGATCTCCACCGCGATCAGCAATCCGGCGCCCGAGACGGCGGAACACGAGTTTCACCTGCACCCCAACAACATCGGGCTGCCGTCCGAGGGGCTGTTCGGCAAGTTCGACCGCCAGCAGCTGCAGCGCGGCCTCAAGGTCTATCAGGAGGTTTGCGCCGCCTGCCACAGCCTGAAGTACGTTTCGTTCCGCGATTTCGAGGAGCTCGGCTACAGCGAAGGCCAGGTGAAGGCGATCGCGCAGGGCTGGCCGATCGAGCAGCCGAGCGTGAACCCCGACACGGGCGAGGCGGCGACGCGCAAGAACGTCGCCTCCGATCGCGTGCCTAGCCCGTATCCCAACGAGGTCGCGGCGCGTGCGGCCAACAACAACGCGCTGCCGCCCGATCTGTCGCTGATGACGAAGGCGCGGCATGACGGCGCGAACTACGTCGGCTCGCTGCTGACGGGGTATCGCAACCAGCCGGCCGAGCTGCTGCGCAAGTTCCCCGACGCCAAGACGCCGCAGGGGCTGCACTACAATCCGTATTTCGCGAACCTCAACATTGCGATGCCGCCGCCGCTGACCTCCGACGGTCAGGTGACGTACGAGGACGGCACGAAGCCGACCAGGCAGCAGATGGCGGACGACGTCGCGGCCTTCCTCACCTGGACGGCTGAACCGAACCTCGAGACGCGGCATGCCGCCGGGTTCGCGACGATCATCTTCCTGTTGATCTTCTGCTTCCTGACGTGGGGCACGTACCAGAACGTCTGGCGCAACATTAAGCATTGATCGCGCCGGACGGTCGACGGGGCGGGGGGCTACGGCCCCCCGTTTCGTTTCCGCCGCCGGTGTTACAAGGGACCAAGCCGATGACAGCGAACGACGATCTCAAGGCGCTGATCCGGACGATCCCCGACTTTCCCAAGCCCGGCATCCAGTTTCGCGACATCACGACGCTGCTGCTCGATGCGAAGGGGCTGGCGACGTGCGTCGACCGCATGGTCGCCGCAACCACCGGGCCGATCGATTTGGTCGCCGGGATCGAGGCGCGCGGCTTCCTGTTTGCCGCGGCGCTCGCGGTGCCGCTCGGCGCCGGGGTGCTGCTGATCCGCAAGGACGGCAAGCTGCCCGGCGCGACGATCGCGGAGGATTACGCGCTAGAGTACGGGCAGGATCGGATCGCGATGCACGCCGATGCCTGTGCACCGGGAGCGCGGGTGCTGCTGATCGACGATTTGATCGCCACCGGCGGCACCGCGCGCGCCGCGGTACGCCTGCTGCGCAAGGCTGGGGCGCAGGTGGCGCAGGCGCAATTCCTCGTCGATCTGCCCGACCTCGGCGGTGCCGATCTGCTTCGCCGCGATCGGATCGCGGTCGATGCGCTGGTGTCCTTCCCCGGCCATTAGGGAACCGGCTGAAGCTGCTCTCGTTACGGAATGATCGGCGGCGCGTATTTCGCCTGCCCTCCGCTGTACGGGAGACGATGATGTTCAACTGGAAACGCCTCGGGACCGTCGCGCTGCTCGGCGGCCTCGGGATCGGCACGGCCGCCTGCACCGACGGCTACGGCTATGGCGGGGCCTCGCTCGGCTACGGCTCGGGTTATTACGCCGATCCCTATTACGGCGGGGGTGGCGGCTATTACGGCAATGATTTCTACGGCGGCGGCTTCGGGGGCGTTGGGGCCGGCCTCGGCTACGGCTGGTACAACGACTTCTACTATCCCGGCACGGGCGTGTACGTATACGACCGTAACCGCCGGCCTTTCAGATGGAACGACAACCAGCGTCGGTATTGGCAGGGTCGGCCGGGTTGGAACCAGCCGGGCGCGCGCGCCAATTGGAACGAGTTCCGTCGTGACTATCGCGCCGAACGCCGTGACTATCGCGGCGATCTCCGCGACAATCGCCAAGCCTACCGGAACGGCACGATAAACCGCGAGCAATTCCGGCAAGGGCGCCGTGACGCGCGCCGCGAGTTCCGGCGCGACGTGCGGCAAGACTATCGCCAATACCGACGGGAGAACCGAGCGGACGGCTATCGCACCCCCCGCTTCAATCGTAGCGGCGTAGGTCGTCCACCGCGCATTCGTAGCGTTCGACCGCGCTGAATGTAGCGCCCGGCGGCTTAACCTTGCCGCCGGGCGTACGCTCTTCAGGCTGCGGGGCGTGTGGCGATCAAGCCGTTGGACACCATCGACATGACCGCGACATCGTCCTGATTGAATACGGTCATCCGGCTCTTGAAAATACCCATCTCCGGGCGAGACTGCGATTGTCGCTTTTCGAAAACCTCCGTCTCGCAGCGTAACGTGTCGCCCGGGTAGACGGGCTTCAACCAACGCAGCTCGTCGACGCCGGGCGAACCAAGCCCTGCCTGCTTGTTGTTTTTCAGATTGGCGACGATCATCGACATGACCATCGCGCAGGTGTGCCAGCCGCTCGCCGAAAGTCGCCCGAAATGCGTCGCCGCCGCCGCCTCATCGGAGAGATGGAAGGGCTGCGGATCGTAGCGCGAGGCGAAGTCGATCACTTCCTCACGCGTCACCTGATAGGCACCGAAGCTCGCCTTCGCGCCGATTGCGATATCCTCGAAATACTGCATCGCCCGCTCCTTATCGTTTCAGTACCTTCTGAAACGGCGCGTCGCTGCCGTCCAGCGATGGATCGGCGGGCAGGCCGATCAACCGCCGCAGCAGCGGGGTGACCGATACGTTGTCGAACGTCGCGATGCTGCGCCCCGCGGCGAAGGCCGGGCCGTTGGCAATGAACAGCGCACGCATGCTGGGCGCCTCGTTGTCATAGCCGTGCTCGCCGCGTGAGAAGGGCGTCGTCGGCGCGGTCTTGTACGTCATCCACCCATCCTCGGCGAGGCACAGGAACGGCGGGACGCGCGGGTTGATCCCATAGTGGAAGCGCGCCGGGATTTCGGACTTCCGCCAGCATTGTAGATGGGGGTGGGGCTTCAGCAGCGCTGCGGCAACCGCGCCCTCGCGGCCGGGAAGCGGGGCGAACGTCGCATAGGGGCCGCTCTCGACGATGCGTGCGTCGCTCGCCGAGACGAGCGTGTCGAGCGCGATCACGCGGTCGCTCGACGTGGCGCTCATGCCGTGATCGGAGACGACGACGATATTGGCTGGCTGCTGAAGGGCGGCGAGGCCGGCGACCAGTTCGCCGATCTGCCCGTCGACCTCGGCGATCGCGGCGTTCACCTCGGGCGAGGTGGGGCCGCGCTGGTGCCCGGCGGTGTCGACGATGTCGAAATAGGTGGTGACGAAGCGCGGCCGGGTGGCAGCCGGGCGGCGCATCCAATCGATCACGGCGCGCACGCGGTTGCTGCCCGGCATTTGCTGGCTGTACTGCTGCCAGTCGGTCGGGCGCGTGCCCCCGGTAACGGCGTACGGCCACTCCGTCGCGCGCGTGCCCCCCCAAGCGACGTTCGATCCCGGCCAGTACATCGCCGCCGCCGGTATCCCTGCACGCTGCGCGCTGACCCACAGCGGCGGCGCAGCGTCCCACCAGAACGGGTCGTCGGTCGCCATCGTGAACACCTCGCCGGGACGGGCGGGGTCTTCCATCGAATTGGCGGTGATGCCGTGCCGGTCGGGCCGCAGCCCAGTGACGAGCGTCCAGTGATTCGGATAGGTCTTCGACGGGAACGACGGCCGCATCGGCCCGGTCACGCCGCCCGCCGCGAGCGCCGACAGATTGGGCGTCAACCCGCGATCGAGATAGTCGGGGCGAAAACCGTCGATTGAGACGAGGATCGTGACGGGCTGACGCCGCTCGGCCCCGGCGAGCGCCAATGCCGTCGCGGGTGCAGGCTGATCGGCGGGGGGCAGGGCCGGCGGGGTCTTCGGATAGGCACATCCCGCGAGCGCGGAGACGGCGGCGAGCGACGCAAGAAGTCGGCGAACCATGGTGCTGCCTCTAGCGGGCGGCGTCGGCGCTGTCTTGTCCTCCGTTGCGTGCGACCGACGCGCCCGTGGTTCAGCGCGCCGCGGCCTGCTGCGCCGCGCTAACCCGCCAAATCGTGTTGCCGACGTCGTCCGCGACGAGCAGCGCGCCGGTGCGATCGGTGATCACTCCGACGGGGCGGCCCTGCGCCTCGCCGTCGGCGTTGAGGAAGCCGCTCAGCACGTCCATCGGCTTGGCGCCGCGCACCGGCCAACCTTGCGCGGTGAAGGGCACGAACACGACCTTGTAGCCCGACACCGGCACGCGGTTCCACGAACCGTGCTCGCCGATGAAGGCGCCGCTTGCGTAGCGCTGCCCGAGCTTCGCATCGCCGGCGAACGTCAGCCCCAGTGCCGCGACGTGGGGGCCGAGCGCATAGTCGGGGCGCTTGGCATATTGCTGCAGCTGTGGGTTCGCCGGCTCGACGCGCTTGTCGGGATAGCCGCCCCAATAATACCACGGCCAGCCGAAGTGGTCGCCCAGGCTCACCTCGGTCAGATAGTCGGGGACGATGTCCGACCCGAGCATGTCGCGCTCGTTGACGACCGCCCACAATTGCTTCGACTGCGGGTGGATCGCCATGCCGTTCGCGTTGCGCACGCCGGCCGCGAACACGCGCGACGTCTTCTCCTTCGGATAGACCTGGAGGATCGTCGCGCGGCGCTGCTCGAGCTCGAGCCCCTTCTCGCCGATGTTCGACGCCGAGCCGACCGACACGTAGAGCGTGCGCCCATCCTCCGCCGCGATGACGTTGCGTGCCCAATGGTTCTGCCCGCCGGGCAGCTTGACGACGACTTCGGGCTTGGCGGTGATGCTCGTGTAGCCGTCCTTATAGGGTACGCGGACGAGCGCATCGGTGTTGGCGACGTAGAGCTGCCCCTCGAACAGTACCATGCCGAACGGCGAATTCAGCCCCGTCATGAAGACGTGGCGCTGATCGACGCGGCCGTCGCCGTTGGCGTCGCGCAGCAGCGTGATGCGGTTGGCAGACGGCACGCCGGCGCCGGCGCGTCCCATCAGGAGACCCATCACGCGATCGGTGAAGCTGCGCCCGCGCGGCGGCGAGTTGCTCTCCGCGACCAGCACGTCGCCGTTCGGCAGGCGATAGAGCCAGCGCGGGTGATCGAGCCCGGTCGCGAACGGCTGCACCGCGAGGCCGGCGGCGGGCGTCGGCATCGTGCCCTGCGGCCAGCCGACCGCCTTCGCCACCTTTACCGTCGGGATCATCTGGCTGCGTGGATTGGTGATCTGCGGCCGCTGCCCGGTGACGGCGGCGAAGTCGATCCGCGCCTTGTCGGGCCAGCCGAGCCAGACGAAAACGCCGATGCCGGCGAGGACCAGCAGGCCGAGGACGATCAGAATGTGTTTGCGCATGGGGAAGAGATAGGGCGCCGCGTTTGATTGGGGAAGGTCGTTCCGGTCCGGCCGAACCGGGACCGTCAGCAGGCGGTGTCCGCCAGCAGGCTGTCGGCGAGCAGCAGCAGCAGCTTGACGTCGATCGCCAGCCCCTCGCGGCGCTTCGCGGCGACGAACGCTGTGATCTCGCCACGCGGGACGACGTGGACGACAATATCCTCGTCGGCATCGCCGCCGCCGTCGCTCACCTTCACCAGATCGTGCGCGCGCACCAGCGTGAAGCCCTCGCTGACCATACCCGGTGAGGAGAAGAACGTGCCGAGCGGTTCGATCGACCCGGCGCGATAGCCGGTTTCCTCCTCGAGTTCGCGCGCTGCCGCCTCTACCAGCGGCTCGCCGGCGGTCTGATCACCGATCAGGCCGGCAGGAAGCTCGAGACAGGCGCAGCCGAGCGGAACGCGGTGCTGCTCGACGAGCACGATCTCGTTCGCATCGGTGATGGCGACGATCACCGCCGCCTCGATGCCGCGGTTGCGCGCGGCATATTCCCACTTGCCCTGCTTCACCGCCCTGATGAAGCGGCCTTCCCACATCGTTTCGGGTGTATCGGTCACAGTTCAATCAGCCGATCAGGAAGTTCGTTGGGATTGCGTCCGGTCGGCGGAAAGTGCTCGGCAAGTACCACCCCGATCTCGGTGACCGCGGCTGCCATGCCGTCGGCAGGCCGCCCGTCCTTCACCGCTGCGACCAGCGCCGCCATGGCGTGGCCCCATACGTCGGGCGACACGCGATCGTGGATCCCGGCGTCCGCCACGATCTCGGCGCGATGCTCGTCGACGCTCAGATATAGCAGCACGCCGGTCGCGGCGATCGTGCGATGCTCGGCGCTCGCGCGGAACAGGGCGAGCGCGCGGGCATGAACGCGGCGCGTCTTGGTCGCCGCGGGGGTAAGCGCCATGCGCAGCGGCCGGATCGCGAACAGATAGCGCGCGAACAGAAAGGTTAGCGCGGCGAGCATTGTCGCGATCGTCAGCGCGGTCGCCGTGGAGACGTGCTCGTCCCATGGATCACCCGTCAGCAGATGAACCGCATCGATCGCGACGGGAAAGGCCGAGAGGATCGCGAGCACCAGCAGCATCACGAGCACGGCATAGTGCAGCCCGACGTCGTGGTACGCGTCCGACGATTGCGCGACGATCGTCACGATTTCGCCGTCGGTCGCCTGCTCGGCCGCGGTGACGGCCGCCGTGACGCGGGCATGATCTGGCGGTGTCAGGCGCATCACCAACTCCCCGACGCGCCACCGCCGCCGAACGATCCACCGCCGCCGCCGCCGAACCCGCCGCCGCCCCAACCGCCGCCGCCGCCACCGCCGCCGCCCCAGCCGCCACCGGAGCCCCAATCGTCGTCGTCATGATCGCCGCGCATCGCCGCGCTCGCGGCGTTCGCCGCGATGTTCCACAGGATCACCGAGCCGAGCCCGCTGCCGCCATCGCCGCGATAACGCCGCGCGCCGCGCGTGCTGCCGCGCCGCGCCACCGAGAGGAAGATGAAAACGGCCACCATGCCCCAGAAGATCAGTCCGATCGGCACTCCGCCGCCGCCGCGCCGCTGCGCCTTCGCCGTCGAATCGAACTCGCGCACTGCCGCGTCGAGCTTTGCCTGCGCTTCTTCCGGCGATGCGCGCAGCTGCGCGATCAATGCGTCGGTTCCCGCGGCGATCCCGCCGGGAAGATCGCCAGCCTTGAAGCGCGGCAGGATCGTCTGATTGATCAATACGCTGGAGAAGGCGTCGGTGAGAAACGGTTCGAGCCCGTTGCCCACCTCGACGCGCACCTTGCGCTCGTTCGGCGCAACCAGCAGGATGGCGCCGTTGTTGACGTCCTTCAGCCCGACGCCCCATGCCCGCCCGAGCTTGTAGCCATATTCCTCGATCGGATAATTTGCGAGGCTGGGCACGGTGGCGACCACCACCTGCCGTTTGGTATCGCGCTGCAATGCGTCGAGCTTCTGCGTCAGATCCTGCTCCACGGCGGGGGGCAGCACGTTGGCCGCATCGACGACGAAGCCGGTGAACTTGGGAAAGGCCTGTGCCGCCGCCGGGCTGGCGAGCGCCGTGACGACGACAAACATCGCGGCGAGCAGCGCCAGCCATCCGCCGCAAACGACTTTGCCGATACGCGCCACATGCCGCTCCGCCAGCAGGGCGGGGCCGCGCGCGACACGCCCGGCCTCGACAGAATAAGGCCGGCTCAGCTGCCGAAATCCACCTTGGGCGCCGTTTCGGCGTTGGGCGTGGTCGCCTGGAACGGCACCATCGGCTTCGCCCCGTAGAAGATCTTCGCGCCGACCGCGTCGGGGAAGGTGCGGATGCGGGTGTTATACGCCTGCACCGCGCCGTTATAGTCGTTGCGCGCGATCGTGATGCGGTTCTCGGTGCCTTCGAGCTGGCTCATCAGCGTGGTGTAATTCGCCTGGCTGCGAAGCTCGGGATAGGCCTCCTGCAACCGCTGGAGCGACAGCGTCAGCCCGGCCTGCGCGCGCTGATAGGCCTGCATCTTGGCGGGATCGCTCAGGTCGTCACCCGATACCTGCACCTGCGTCGCGGAGGCGCGCGCCTGCGTCACCTGCGTCAGCACGTCCTTCTCCTGCGCACCGGCGGCCTTCACCGTCGCGACCAGATTGGGGATGAGATCGGCGCGGCGCTGATACTGGTTCTGCACGTCGGCCCAGCGCGCCTTGGCGTTCTCCTCCGCAGTCGGAACGCTGTTGATCCCGCACCCGACAAGGCTGGCGGAAAGCGCGACGAGAAGAAGCGGACGGAACGTCATCGTGGTTGGTCTCCCAAGGGGCCTGTATCACTCATATAGGACGCTCAAGCCGCTTGGCGAAGGCTTAATCGAGCGGTAGCCTCGAACAAGGAATTGTCAGAAGGGGAAGCACGGCATGCTGAAGGAATTTCGGGCATTCATCGCGCGCGGCAACGTGCTCGATCTTGCGGTGGCGGTGATCATAGGCGCCGCCTTCGGCAAGATCGTCACCTCTTTGACAGAGGACGTGCTGATGCCGATCATCGGCAAGATCTTTGGCGGGCTCGATTTCTCGAGCTACTTCGTCGTGCTGGGCAATGTACCGGCAAATCTCGTCGGATCGACCGATTATGAGGCGCTGAAGAAGGCCGGGGTGCCGCTGCTCGGCTATGGCGCGTTCCTGACCCAGGCAGTCAATTTCGTGATCGTCGCGTTCATTATCTTCATGCTGCTGCGCACCGTGAACCGGGCGACGGCGATGTTCGAACGCGAGAAGGAAAAGGCGGCGGCGGAGCCGGCTGCCGAGCCGACGGACGTCGCGCTGCTGCGCGAGATTCGCGATGAGTTGCGCGCACGCCCGCAGGTGTAAGCCGTCGCGCCGCGCTACCCTCGGGGCGGCGCGGCAATTGCGGTTCAGGCCGCCGCCATCTGCTTCGCCGCGGCGTCGGCAAGGCTGGTGCCGTCGAGGATCCGTGCGGTCTCGTCGCGCACCCGCGCCATGGCGTGGCGGATCGCGCAATCGGCCTCGCTCTTGCAGTCCTTGCACGGGCGATAGGCCGTGCGGCTGACGCAGGGGACGAGGGCAAGCGGCCCTTCGATCACGCGGATCACCTCGCCCAGCGAGATGAGATAGCCCGGGCGCGAGAGGACGTACCCGCCCATCTTGCCGCGCTGGCTGTGCAGCAGCCCGGCGTCACGCAGATCGGCGAGGATGAGCTCGAGGAACTTGCGCGGCACGTTCGCCTCGACCGCGATCCGGTTCATCGGCACGGGCGGGCCACCCGCCGGCATCGTGGCAAGATAGAGCATCGAACGAAGGGCGTAACGCGAACGCTGGGTAAGCATGATACCCTGTTATATGGCGGCATATTATGGCGACCGAAAGGCGCCCTTGGCACTTTCCCGCCGGCGTCCTATATCAGCGGTGCTCGCGGGGCTTGCCCCACGGCTATGGCGATAAAAGCCGGCGAAAAATAGGCACAGCGGACCCGGGGGCAGTACCCGGCGGCTCCACCACTGCCGCTGCTTCCAGCAGGGGCATTGACGGGGCCGAACCAGGATCGACGTGTGTTGAAAGGCGCTGGTCTTTGCTCGGAATGGGACCACCGTGACGGCCCATACACAAGTGCCAACGATAACGAAGCACTCGCGATTGCGGCGTAACCTGACGGCTTAACGGCCTAAGGTTACACCAAAATAGCGCGGTCGGACCGCACCGGGCAACAGAAGCGGATTCCAGCGGCACGGGGAGCGCCGGGCAACAGAAGCTCCCCACCGTCCATCATGCCGCCGATGGTCGAGCGGTTATACCTGACCGCCGCAACGCAGGCTTGTCATCGCGGCGCAGGCGCGCACATAGGCCGTCCATGGCATCAGCGAACGTCCCCGGCCATCCTTCGGCACATCGCGCGCAGATCGGTTCCGCCGTCGCAGCCCGCCTTTCGTCCGATCCCCGCGCGATCCGCCTGCCGAGCAACTATGCCGCGGCATGGAAGCTGCCCGATTATCTCGATGTCGCGACCTGCAAGCGGCTGATCGCGATGATTGATGCCGATCGTCGCCCGTCCACCGTGCTGACGGACGAGGGCGACACGTCGTTTCGTACATCGGAGAGCTGTGACATGGCGCGCGACGCGCCCGAGATCAGGCCGATCGACGAAGGGCTGGCGCATCTGCTCGGCATCGATCCCGCGTGGGGCGAGACGATGCAGGGGCAGCGCTACGCCCCCGGCCAGTATTTCAAGGCGCATCAGGATTATTTCCACGAGGGCGAGAGCTACTGGCCGGTGATGCTGGCCAGTGGCGGCCAGCGCGTGTGGACGGCGATGATCTTCCTCAACACCGTCGAGGAAGGCGGGGCGACCTGGTTTCCGCAGGCAGGCCTGCGCGTTGCCCCCAAGCGCGGCTTGTTGCTCGCGTGGAACAACATGAATACCGACGGCAGTCCGAACAGCTACACGTTGCACGAGGGCACGGTCGTTACCGACGGCGTGAAATACATCGTCACCAAATGGTTCCGCGAGGGGCCCTGGACGCCCGAGGGCATGGCCGGGTGATGAGCGCACTGCCGCACGTGCTCGGGGTCGAGCGGTCGATCCTCGGCCAGCCTTGGCGCTGGCGCGCGACCGCGTCGGACGATCTGACGCTCGACGATCTGGTGACGCAGCTGCTGCTCGCCCGCGGCTGCCCGCGCGAGGCGCTCGACGCGCACCGCACGCCGTCGATCCGCGCGTTCATGCCCGATCCGTCGATCTTCCGCGACATGGACCGGGCGGCGGAGCGATTGGCGGACGCGGTCGTCGCGGGCGAGGAGATCGCGATCTTCGGCGATTACGACGTCGACGGTGCAACCTCCGCGGCGGTCCTGATCCTGCTGCTGCGCGAGCTGGGGATCGAGGCGCGCAGCTACATTCCCGATCGCCTGACCGAAGGCTACGGCCCGACCGCGGCGGCGATGCTGCAACTCGCGCGTGAGGGCGCTTCGCTGATCGTCACCGTCGATTGCGGGGCGCAGGCGTTCGATGCGCTTGCGGCCGCGCGCGGCGCGCCGGTCGACGTCATCGTCGTCGATCACCATCAATGCGCGAGCGAGCTTCCGCTGGCGCATGCGGTGGTGAACCCCAACCGGCTCGACGAGGCGGAAGGGGCGGCGCACGGACATCTCGCCGCGGTCGGCGTCGCCTTTCTGCTCGGCGCGGCGCTGGTGCGCGTGCTGCGTCGGCGCGGCTGGTTCGCGGCACGCGCCGAGCCGCGACTGCTCGACCTGCTCGATCTCGTTGCGCTCGGCACCGTCGCCGACGTCGCGCAGCTGCGCGGCCTCAACCGCGCCTTCGTCGCGCAGGGGTTGAAGGTGATGGCGGCGCGCCGCAACATCGGCCTCACGGCACTGATCGAGGCATCGCGGCTGACGCGTGCGCCGACCGCGACCGATCTCGGCTTTGCATTGGGGCCGCGGATCAACGCGGGCGGGCGCGTTGGCCGCAGCGATCTCGGGGTCCGACTGCTGACGACGCGCGACGCGCAGGAGGCGCGGACACTCGCCGGCGAACTCGATCGCCTCAACGAGGAGCGGCGCGCGATCGAAAGCGGCGTGCAGGCGGAAGCGGAGGCGCTGTACCCGCCGGGGCGCGCGATCACCGTCGTCGCCGGCCGCGGCTGGCACCCCGGGGTGATCGGGATCGTGGCGGGGCGGCTCAAGGAAAAGCTTGGCCAGCCGGCAATCGTGATCGCGATCGACGACCAGGGCATCGGCAAGGGATCGGGCCGGTCGATCCCCGGCGTCGATCTCGGCCAGGCGGTGCTTGCGGCGAAGGAGGCGGGGCTGCTGATAGCCGGCGGCGGCCACGCAATGGCCGCCGGGCTCACCATCGCGGGCGACAAGATCGACGCCTTCGCCGACTTCCTCGAAGAGCTGCTGGCAGCGCGGGTCGCTGCCGCCGTCGCCGATCGCGCACTGCTGGTCGATTCGGTTCACGCCCCCGGCGGTGTGACGCCCGATCTGGTGACGGCGCTCGATGTCGGCGGCCCCTACGGGATGGGTTGGCCGAGCCCGCGCGTCGCGATCGGGCCGGTGCGCGCGGTGCGCGTCGACGTGGTCGGCAACGGCCACGTGCGCGCGATCGTTGCCGGCGACGACGGGCGCAGCCTGAAGGCGATGGCGTTCCGCGCCGCGGACACGCCGCTCGGCGCAGCACTGCTCGGCGCACCGTCGCACCGGCGGCTGTGGCTGGCCGGGCGCGCCAAGATCGACGATTGGGCGCAGCGCCCCGCCGCGGAGCTTCATATCGACGACGCCGCCTGGGCGCCCTGATCGCCGCAGCTTTCCCGCCGAGCCCGATTGACTTCGCGCCGGGCGGCTTCTAACCGCACCCCCGCTGGCCCCTTCGTCTAGCGGTTAGGACGCGGCCCTTTCACGGCTGAAGCACGGGTTCGATTCCCGTAGGGGTCACCAGCACACGCCCGATCGCTCCGGTTGGCGCCTGCGGGCGCGACAAACGGGGGGAGACGCGGGATGACTTTGGACCTGACCGGGCGCATCGCGCTCATCACCGGTGCCTCGTCGGGCCTCGGCGCGCATTTCGCGGAAGTTTTCGTCGCCGCCGGCGCCCGCGTCGTGATCGGCGCGCGGCGGATCGATCGCGTCGAGGCGCTAGCCGCCCGGCTCGGCGACAAGGCGCTGCCGGTCGCGATCGACGTCACCGACGAAACATCGATTGCCGCGGCGTTCGATCGGGCGGAGGCGCATTTCGGTACCGTCGACACGATCATCGCCAATGCCGGCGTCTCCAATGGCGGCCGCTCGGTCGACGTCGCCGCCAGTGCGTTGCGCGCGACGATCGACACCAATTTTACAGGCGTGCTGCTGACCGCGCGCGAGGGCGCGCGGCGGCTGATCGCGGCGGGATCGCGCGAGACGGGGCGCGGACGCATCGTGCTGTTGGGGTCGATCACCGCGCATCTGACGGGGCAGGGCGACAGCGCCTATGCCGCGTCGAAGGCAGCGGTGGCGCATCTCGGCCGCAATCTGGCGCGCGAGTGGGTACGGCAGGGGATCAACGTCAACGTTATCCAGCCGGGCTATATCCAGACCGAGATCGCCGGCGACTGGTTCGAGAGCGAGGGCGGCGCGAAGCAGATCGCCGCGTGGCACCGCCGGCGCTTCATGCCGATCGATGTGCTCGACCCGCAATTGCTCTATTTCGCGTCGGACGCGAGCGCGATGGTGACCGGATCGGTGATCGATATCGACGACGGCCAATCGCTGTAACGCCGCGAAGCACGCAGCGAGGCTTCGACAAACCGGCATCGCACGCGCTATCGCCGCGCGATGCGATCGATCGATCTCAACGCCGATCTCGGCGAAGGTTATGGCCCCTGGTCGATGGGGGACGACGCGGCGATGCTGGCGCTCGTCTCCAGCGCCAACGTCGCGTGCGGCGGCCACGCGAGCGATCCCGAAACGATGTTCCGCACGATGGCGCTGGCACGCGCGCACGGCGTCGTCGTTGGCGCGCATCCCAGCTACCCTGATTTTGCCGGCTTCGGTCGGCGACGGCTGCCTTGCACGCCGGGCGAAATCGAGCGCTTCGTCGCGGCGCAGATCGGCGCACTCGTAGCGATCGGCGCACTAGCCGGGCACCCGGTGCGCTACGTCAAGCCGCACGGCGCGCTCGCCAACGTCGCCGCCGACGAAGCCGAGGTGGCGGAGGCGATCGTGCGCGCGATCGGCGCGGTCGACGCGCGACTGGCGGTACTGGCGATCTCCGGCACGATGCTCGAGCAGGCGGCGCGCGCAGCCGGGCTGCGCGTCTACAGTGAGGTGTTCGCCGACCGCGGCTACACTGCGCAGGAGCTTCTGGTGCCGCGCGACCGGCCGGGTGCGCTGATCCACGACGCGGACGCCGCGGCGAGCCGCCTCGTGGGGTTCCTGGCGAGCGGTGAAATGCCGACGGTGGAGGGCAGCACCGTGCCGCTCGCGGTCGATTCGATTTGCGTTCACGGCGACAACCCCGCGGCCGTGGCAATGGCGAGCCGCGTGCGAGAAGTGTTGACCGAGCGCGGACTGACGATCGCGCCGTTCCTGTCCGCGTGACCGCCCCGACCTTTCGCGCGGCTGGTGCGGGGGCGCTGCTCGCGGATTTCGGCGGCGCGATCGATGATGCGGTGTTCGCGCGGGTCGTCGCGCTCGACGGCGCGCTTACCTCGGCGGCGCCCGAGGGGCTTATCGAAACCGTTCCGGCCTATACCAGCCTGCTGATCGTGTTCGATCCGCTGGTGACGGACCATGTCGCGATTGAGGAGCATGCCGCGCCGCTCGCGACGTCGCCGCAAGAGCACCTTGCCGACGCGGCGGTGCATGAGGTCCCGGTCTGCTATGACGGCGCGGCGGCGCCCGATCTGGCGGAGGCGGCAGAGCGGCTAGGCGTGTCGCCCGAAGCGCTGATCACGTCGCACCTATCGGGCGAGTACCGCGTTTTCATGTACGGCTTCGCGCCAGGCTACGCGTATCTCGGCGGTGTGCCGGAGGCGATCGCGCTGCCGCGCAAGCCAGCGGCGATACGCGGCTATCCGGTCGGCAGCGTGATGATCGCCGGGCCGCAATGCCTGATCACGACGCTGCCAATGCCGACCGGGTGGTGGGTGATCGGCCGCACGCCGCTGCGGGTGCTCGACTCTGATGCGACACGCCCGTTCCTGTTCGAGCCGGGTGACCGCGTGCGCTTCGTCCGGGTCGGGAGCGAGGCGCTGTGACTACGCTGCGCATAGCGGCGGCAGGGCCGATGACGAGCATCCAGGATCGCGGCCGACCCGGCTATCGACGCTTCGGCGTGCCCCCGTCCGGACCGGTCGACCGGCGCGCCTTCGCGGCGGCGCTCGCGGCAGTCGGCGCGTCGGCGGACGATACCGCCATCGAGCTGTCGCACGGTGGCCTGGCGTTCGACGCGGGCGAGCGGCCGTTCGTGATCGCCGTTACCGGCGCGGCGGCGGCGCGGATCGACGGTTTCGAGCTAGGCGGCTGGTGCGTAGCGGGCGTTCCGGCGGGCGCACGGGTGCAGATCGACGTGCGGCACGGCAATTGGGGTTATGTCGCCGTCGCCGGCCGGATCGCGGCGCCGGAATGGCTGGGGAGCCGCTCGACGCACTTTCTCGCCGAGCTGGGCGGCGGTCGCATTCGGTCGGGCGACGCGGTTCCGCTGGCAGACCTCAACGAACATCTTGCGGCAGCTGCGATCGAGCCGCCCCCCGATCATGTGCCGATCACGACCGCGCGGATTACCGTCGGGCCGCAGCAGCGCTTCTTCGACGACGAAGCGTTGCACATCCTCTCATTGGACACGTTCAACGCCAGCGCGCGCTTCGATAGGATGGGAATGGTTCTTGAGGGCCCGTCGCTGCGGCCCGCGCGCATCGACATGCCGAGCGAGCCGGCGGTGCGCGGGGCGTTGCAGGTCGACGGTGAGGGGCGGATCAGCCTGCTGACTGCGGACCATCAGACCACGGGCGGCTATCCGCGTATCGCGGTGGTCGTCGAGCCCGACATCGATCGCCTCGCGCAACTCGCCGCCGGCTCACCGATCCGCTTCGTCGCGGTGAATGCGGCCGAGGCGATTGCAATCACGCGTGCCGCGGCGGTGGCGGAAGAGCGGTGGCTCGCACGAATTGCGGCGGCGCGGCGCGCAAAACCGTCGCTGCTGAGCGCCAACCTGATCGGCGGGGTGATCAACGCACTCGCCGAAATCTAGCCGGCGCGCCGCGTGTCAGAGCGCGTCGAAGTCGATCGGCTGGTGGCGATCGAGCGCGGCGTCGGCGGGAGGCATCGGATATTTCAGCCCGGTCGCACAGTTGAACAGCACGACCTCCTCGTCCTCTTCGACCTCGCCGTCGCGCAGCGCCTGGCGATAAGCCGCGAGCGTCGCACCGCCCTCGGGGCAAAGCAGCAACCCGTCCTTGCGCGCCGTATCGTCGACCGCCTGCAGGATCGCTGGATCGCTCACGGCCAGCGCCTTGCCGCCGCTCTCACGCACAGCGCGCAGGATCAGGAAATCGCCCACCGCCCGCGGCACGCGGATGCCCATCGCAATCGTGTCGGCATCCTCCCAGCGCTCGGCATGCTCCTCGCCCGCCTCGAACGCGCGCACGATCGGCGCGCAACCCGATGCCTGCACGGCGTACATCCGCGGCCGCTCGCTGCCGATCCAGCCGAGCCGCTCGAGCTCGTCGAACGCCTTCCACATGCCGATCAGCCCGGTGCCGCCACCGGTTGGATAGAAGATCGCCTTGGGCAGCCGCCAGCCGAGCTGCGCGGCGAGTTCGAGCCCCATCGTCTTCTTGCCCTCGATCCGATACGGTTCCTTGAGCGTCGAGAAGTCGAACCAGCGGCCTTCGGCCGCGCCTTTGCCGACGATCGCGCCGCAATCATCGATCAGACCGTTGACCCGCCAGACGCGCGCACCCTGCATCGCGATCTCGCGGACGTTCACTTCTGGCGTGTCCTCGGGGCAGAAGACGATCGTCTCGATCCCGCAGCGGCTGGCATAAGCGGCGAGCGCGGCGCCCGCATTGCCGTTGGTCGGCATCGCGATCCGGGTTACGCCCAGCTCCTTCGCCATCGCCACCGCCATGACGAGCCCGCGCGCCTTGAAGCTGCCGGTCGGCAACCGCCCCTCGTCCTTGACCCACACGTTGCTGCCGCCCGCCTTGGGGATCGGTACCAGCGGCGTCTCGATCTCGCCCAGGCTGACGACGTTGCGCGTCTGCCGGACGGGCAGCAACTCACGCCACCGCCACAGATCGGTCGGCCGCGCCGCCAGCGCATCGCGCGAGAGCGCCGCGCCGGCCGCATCGAGATCGTAGCGAACCAATAACGGCCGGCCGACGCGCGACAGATTGTGCAGCGTGTCGGCGTCGTACCGCTCCCCCGTCATCGAACATTCGAGATGCGTGACGAATGTCTGCCGGTCGGCGGTAAGGTTCGCGTTCATGCAACGATGCTTAGCGCGCGTTGCAGAGCAAAGGAACGCCCTCGTCGAGTGACTTAGTAGGGTTTCCTGGCGACGCCGACCAACGCCGGCCGCAGCAGCCGGTCGCGGATCATCCACCCCGACTGCATCTCCTGCACGATCGTACCCGGCGTGGCGTCGGACGGCACCTCCAGCATCGCCTGATGCTTGTTCGGATCGAGCGGCTGGTCCATCGCTTCGATGCGCGTCAGGCCGTGGCGCTGGAACACGCTGGTCAGCTCGCGCCCGGTCGCCTCCAGCCCCGTGACGAGGCCCTTGAACTTGTCGTCCCCGCGCAGCTCCGCCGGGATGGCGGACAGCGCGCGCTCTAGGTTGTCGTTGACGCTGAGCACATCGCGCGCGAACGCGGTCGCGGCATAGGCGCGTGCATCGGCGGCGTCCTTTTCGGCGCGGCGACGGATGTTCTGGATTTCGGCCTGCGCGTAGAGCGTCTGCTGCTTTGCGTCGGCGAGCTGGTTCTCGAGCTCGGCCACGCGATCATGTTCCGCCACTTCGGGCGCTGCTGCCGCGGTTTCCTCGCGCAGATCCTCGCCGCTTTCGGTGACGGTGGTATTGCCTTGCGTATCGGTCATCGTTTCCCTGTCTGACTGCATCAATCGTTGCCGGCTCAACCCATCAGGCGGGCGAGCGTTGCGGCCGTGAAATCCACCATGGGCACGACGCGGGCGTAGTTCAACCGAGTCGGACCGATCACGCCGACAACGCCGACGACGCGGCCGTCGCTGCCGTGGAACGGCCGCGCGATCACCGACGAGCCCGACAGCGCGAACAGCTTGTTCTCTGCGCCGATGAAGATGCGCGTCGCATCGCCGGCGCGCGCTGAATCAAGCAGCGCGGCGATCTCCTGCTTGCCATCGAGATCGTCGAGGAGATCGCGCACGCGGTCGAGATCGGCGTTGGCAGCGTCGTCGAGCAGGCGACCCTGGCCGCGCACGATCAGCACCGGGCGCCGACCGCCGTCCTCGCTCCACACCGCGAGGCCGCGTTCGATCAGTGCGCGCGCCGCGCCGTCGAGCGCCGCGCGCCCTTGCGCGAGTTCACGATCGATCCGCGCGCGGGCGGCCGACAGGGTGAGGCCAGAGAGCGTGGCGGACATGAAATTGCCGGCTTCGACCAGCGCCGCCGGGCCGACGCCGGAGGGCAAATCGACGACGCGATTCTCGACCGATCCATCCTCGCTGACGAGTACCGCCAGCGCCTGCCCCTGCGATAGCGGCAGGAAGCCGATCGAGCGCAGCACCTGCTCACGCTTTGGCACCATCACGAGCCCGGCACATGCCGACAGGCCGGAGAGCGCGGCGGTCGTCGCGGCGAGCGCTTCCTCGACCGGGCCGCCGCTGCCAGCGCGCGATTCAATTGTCGCGCGCTCCTCGGCGGACGGCTCCAGCGCCTGCATCATTCCGTCGACGAACAGCCGCAGACCGAGATCGGTCGGCATTCGACCCGCCGACGTATGCGGCGCGGCGAGAAGACCGGCATCTTCGAGCTGCGCTAGCACGCTGCGGATCGAGGCCGGCGAAAGGCTGAGCCCCGCGAGCGCTAGCGTCTTCGATCCGACCGGCTGCCCGCTGGTGAGATAGCCGTCGACGACGCGGCGGAAGATGTCGCGGGCGCGGTCGTTGAGTTCGGCGATCGGCGGTGATGCGGTCACGCCGACGAATCTAGGACGCGCGGGCTGGCGCGGCAATCACCGAGCGGCTAACCGCGCGGGCCTATCCAGGAGAAATTGTTCATGCGTCCCAGCGGCCGTGCGCCCGACCAGATGCGCGCCATTAGCATCGAGCCGAACTTCACCCGTCACGCCGAGGGATCGGTGCTGATCGGCTTCGGCGATACCAAGGTGCTCGTCACCGCGAGCATTGAGGAGCGCGTGCCGCCGTTCCTGCGCGGCAAGGGGCAGGGCTGGGTGACGGCGGAATATGGCATGTTGCCGCGCGCCACGCATACCCGCGGCAGCAGAGAGGCAGCCAAAGGAAAGCAATCGGGTCGAACGCAGGAAATCCAGCGACTTATCGGGCGTTCCTTGCGCGCTGTCACCGATATGGCCGCGCTGGGCGAGCGGCAGATCGTGCTCGACTGCGACGTGATTCAGGCAGACGGCGGCACGCGCACCGCGTCGATCTCGGGCGCGTGGGTCGCGCTCAGGCTGGCGGTCGACGGGCTGATGCAGGCGGGCAAGATCGACAAGGATCCGATCGCGCAGAAGGTCGCGGCGGTCAGCTGCGGGATCTACCAGGGGCAGCCGGTGCTCGACCTTGATTACGTCGAGGATTCGAACGCCGACGCCGACGGCAATTTCGTACTGCTCCAGAACGGCAATATCGCCGAGGCGCAGGCGACCGCCGAGCATGCGACCTACGACGAGGAAGCGCTGCTGCGCCTGCTGCGGCTGGCGCGGATCGGCTGCACCGACATCTTCGCGGCGCAGGCCAAGGCGGTCGGCCGGTGAGTGGGGAGGGCGACGCGCCGCAAGCAATTCGCAAGCTGCAACCGGGACGGTTGGTGATCGCCAGCCATAATCCGGGCAAGGTGCGCGAGATCGCTGCGCTGCTCGAGGGGCGCGGGCTCGACGTCGTGTCGGCGGCCGAGCTCGACCTGCCCGAACCCGAGGAAACGGGCACCACCTTCGTAATGAACGCCGAGCTCAAGGCGCGCGCGGCGGCCGATCTGTCGGGCCTGCCCGCGCTGGCCGACGACAGCGGCCTGTGTGTCGAGGCATTGGGCGGCGACCCCGGCATTTTCTCGGCGCGGTGGGCGGGCGAGGGCAAGGACTTCGCCGAGGCGATGCGCCGCGTCGAGGCGAAGCTGGCCGAAATCGAGGGCGCGCCGCGTGATGCGCATTTCGTTTGCGCGCTCGCGCTCGCATGGCCGGACGGGCATGTCGAGTGGTTCGAAGGCCGGGTCAACGGCACGCTGGTATGGCCGCCGCGCGGCGATAAGGGCTTCGGCTACGACGCGATGTTCCTGCCCGATGGCGCGTTGGAGACGTTCGGCGAGATGGAGGAGGACGCGAAACACGCGATCAGCCACCGCGCGGACGCCTTCCGCCAGATGGTGGGCGCGGTCTTCTGAGTGCGTCGGGCCGGCAGGAACGACTGCTTTCGGAAGAGCGCTGAACACCTGCCATTATGTGCCTGCCCGACGGTCACGCGAATGTCCGCTATCGCCGGGACAGCGGCCGGTCACGCGCTGCCTATCTGGCGTTGTCGATCCACGATTGAGGGATCGGATGCCCTTTGCCGCGATTGATGGCGATAGCGGCCTGCAGATAGGCGACCGCCTGCGCGCGGTGACCGGTTGATTGCAGCACCGCCGCTGCATTGACGCGGCTGATGGTGTCGGCTGGATCAAGGCGGCTGGCCTGTTCGAACCGACGCAGCGCCTCCGCCTGATCCCCTCGCTTCCAAGCGTCTGCGCCGAGAGATCGGACGGCGCCTGCCTGCTCATCGATTGGCAGTAAATCGGTGTCCACAATCCCGGCGAGTGCGGTGCGTTTCAAGGTGGGGTCGCCCATCGCTTCAGCGATACGGTACTGATATTGGAGCGTCGCAAACTGTTCATCGTTGGTGAGGCCGGGTGTTGCCGCGACGTCCGAAAGCGCTTGGTGGGCTGGAATGAGTTTTCCCGCACCGACCAGCTTCTGCACATCGACGAACCTGCAGGCGATCTGCTTGCGCAGTACTACACCCTCTGCCCGGCAGGACTTCCAGGCGATCGTGCGCTGGTTCCCGAACGCATCCACCCCACTGTCGGGGGTCAATCCATTCGCACTGGTCTTCATGGCGATCATCGGGTTGTGTTGCAGCGAGTAGCGCGAAATACGCGAGCCGAGCACGACCCCCTTCTTGCTAAGTCCGGGGCATCGGCATCGAGGCCATCGGAATTAGGGGCATAGACGACAATGTCCTTCGGCTCAGTTGACGGCGCCTCTTTTGAAGCCTGTTGCGCCGGCACGCCGGTCGAAGTCGCGAGAGCCAAAACGAAGAGTGGGCCATAGATGCGCATCGTCGTTCGCTCCCTAGCTGATTGGCTAGATGCCCCTAGTCCTAACCTGGTGTAACAGCTTGCTTATCTGCAGCGCGCACCAAATCGCTGCTGACTGCAATTGGGCGCAAGTCGACCGTCCGCTTCGCCGGGTTCAAGGCATAACCACGTGTCGCAGCATCAAAATGCTCGTTGGCCAACCACATTGCCAGCCGGGCTGTAGCGGCAGACCAGATAGTCGTCGGTCGCGCTCGAGGCGGTCGCGCAGCCAAGCCTCTGCGTGTCGCGCCAGACGATCTGCGTATAGTGCGCGACGTCCTGCCACCGGCCGGTGCGGCTGAATGCCGGCGTCGGGCGGTCGACGAAATCGCGCCGTTCAGCGACCCAGTGTCCGATCATCTCGTCGTAGCGATAGGCGCCGCGTGTGCCCGTCCACAAATTCTCGCCCTCGCGCGACGGGCCGTGCGGCTGGTCGGCATGCGCGAAGCGGCCGGTCCGCGCCATCTGCTCGGCATGCGCGAAGCGGCCGGTCCGCGCCATCTCCTCGGCATAGGCACGCGCCGTGGCCGCGAGCCGATCATCCCACGCCAGCGGGGGGACATCGACGGCGGCGCGGGCGCGATTGTGCGCGCGGAGCATCGTGTCGCGGAGCAGCGCTGTGCCGCGCGACGCCGGGGCGTCAGTTGCGCGCTGCTCGACGATCCGTTCGGGGCCGGGATCGGGCGATTGCGCGCATCCTGTCAGCATCAGGGCGAGGGGAAGGAGGTAGCGGTGCAGCGACATCGCCGCCATATCGGCCCGACCATGGTTTCCAACAATGCACCGGCTGTCGATCGCGCGCCGAACGATGACGCGATCGGCGCCCCGCTGGCGCTCTACGTCCACTGGCCGTTCTGCGTGTCCAAATGCCCGTATTGCGATTTCAACAGCCACGTGCGCGCGTCGGTCGATCAGGAAGCGTGGCGCGATGCACTGCTCGCCGATCTCGCCTATGAAGCCGCAATGCTGCCCGGACGGCGGCTCGGCTCGATCTTCTTCGGCGGCGGCACGCCGTCGCTGATGCCGCCAGCGACAGTCGCCGCGGTGCTGACGGCCGCCGAGCGGGCGTGGGGGTTCGCGCCCGATATCGAGATCACGCTGGAGGCGAACCCTTCGTCGGTCGAAGCGGCGCGGTTCGCGGATCTCGCCGCCGCCGGCGTCAACCGCGCCTCGCTCGGACTCCAGGCGCTCGACGATGTGTCGCTCCAGTTCCTCGGGCGCGCGCACGGTGTCGACGAGGGGCTGGCGGCGCTGGCGGTGGCGCAGGACGTCTTCCGGCGCGTCAGCTTCGACCTGATCTATGCCCGGCCCGGCCAGGCGATCGCCGCGTGGGAGGCGGAGCTTCGCCGCGCGATCGGCTTCGGCACCGAGCATCTGTCCTTGTACCAACTGACGATCGAGCCGGGGACGCGCTTCTTCACCGAGGCGGCGGCGGGGCGGCTGACGATCCCCGATGAGGATACGGCGGCGACGCTGTTCGAGACGACACGCGCGATCACCGCGGCGGCGGGGCTGCCGGCGTATGAGATCAGCAACCACGCGAAACCGGGGGCGGAGAGCCGGCACAATCTGACCTATTGGCGCTACCGCGATTACGCCGGGATCGGCCCTGGCGCGCACGGGCGGCGTGGCGGCGTGGCAACGACGCGGCGGCGTAAGCCCGAGAATTGGCTCGCCGCCGTCGCGCGCAACGGTCACGGGACCGAGGCGGAGGAGCCGCTCGCGCCGCAGACATGCGCGTCCGAGGCACTGCTGATGGGGCTGCGGCTGCGTGAGGGCGTCGATCTTCGCCGCGTCGCCGCGCTTGGCCAGACGGATATCGCCGGCGTCGTCGACGAGGCGGCGATCGAGCGCCTGCCCGAGCTGATCGTGCGGGAAGGCGACCGGCTGCGGATCACGGAGGCCGGCATGCTGCTGCTCGATGCTATCCTGCCGGAGGTGGTGCGCGATACAACCGCGCACAAAATCGCCTAATATCCCCACCAGGCGACGAGCATGATCAGCAGCGCGATCGCGACGAAGACGAAATGTCCGCGATAGGGATCGCGTTCGGGGCGGTCGACGAACAGCGGCGGATCGTCTGGCCGTGGCATGTCGGGCGGGGGCGGTTCCTCGAGCGGCGGTTCGCGCTTGTCGGTCATCGTCACCTCCTTGCCGGCGCTCGGCAGCGCGTCATGCCCGCCACAACTGGAGGCGGCAAGCATTGCCGCGACGGTCGCGCCGTCAGGCGGGCGGGATCACGGTATCGCGCAGCCACTGGCTGACCGCCTGGATCCGCGGCGCGGCGTGCCCGTCGGCGTGGGTAACCAGCCAGAAGGTGCGCGATAGCGCGACATCGTCGGGCAGTACGGGCACCAGCGCCGTGTCACCCACGGCGACAAAGTCGGGCAGGATGCCGATCCCGGCGCCCGATCGTACCATTGCGTGCTGCACGTTGATGCTGGTCGAGCGCAGCCGCGCGACAAGCCCGTCGTGCACCTCCGATAGGTAATCGAGCTCGGGCGCGTGGATATGCTCGGGCACGTAGCCGAGCAGGACGTGGCGTTCGAGCGACTGCCGGTCTGCCGGCAGGCCATGGGCGGCGAGATAGGCTGGCGCGGCGTAGAGGCGCAGGCGATAGTGGGCGAGCTTGCCTGCGATCAGCTGGCGGTTGCGCGGGCGGGCGAGCATGACGGCGATGTCGGCCTCTCGCTTCGACGGATCGAGAAATCCCGATGCGGTAATGAGGTCAAGCCGGATCCTGGGATGCGCGGACTGGAGCGCCGGCAGGCGGCGGGCGAGGACGTGCGTCGCGAGGCCCTCGGCGACGCTGAGCCGCACGTGGCCGGCGATGCCGCCGCCGCGCTCGCCCTCCGTCGCGGAAAGGATCGCGGCGTCGACCGCCTCGGCATGGCCGAGCAGCTTCTGCCCCGCGTCGCTCAACCGCCGTTCGCCGCCGATCGATTCGAATAGCGGCTGGCCGACCGCTGCCTCGAGCCGCTGCAGCCGGCGCGCGACGGTTGTGGTGTCGATGCCGAGCGCGCGCGCGGCCGCCGCGACCCTGCCGGCGTGCGCGACGGAGAGGAACACGCGCAGATCGTCCCAGTTCTTCACGCGCTCGGCCCCGGCATGGCTGCAAAAATGCATTCGTGCATTGCGAAATCACGCGCTTGTATGCAGAAACGCCGCTGGCCTACAAGCCGCGCGAACAATCACCGGAGAGCCCCATGCGTGTCATCGATCACCACATCGTCGGTTCGGGCGGCGCAGGTAGCGGCCGTACCTCCGAGGTGTTCGATCCGAACACCGGCAAGGTGCAGGCAACGGTGACGTTGGGCACGCAGGCCGATCTCGACCGCGCGATTACAGCCGCGCAGGCGGCGCAGCCGGCATGGGCGGCAACGAATCCGCAGCGGCGCGCACGCGTGATGTTCGCGTTCAAGGCGCTGGTCGAAGCCAACATGGACGAGCTGGCGCACCTGCTGAGCAGCGAGCACGGCAAGGTGATCGCCGACGCGAAGGGCGACATCCAGCGCGGGCTGGAAGTGATCGAATTCTGCTGCGGCATCCCGCACGTGCTGAAGGGCGAATATACCCAAGGGGCGGGACCGGGGATCGACGTCTACTCGATGCGCCAGCCGCTCGGCATCGGCGCTGGTATCACACCGTTCAACTTCCCGGCGATGATCCCGCTGTGGATGAGCGGCGTCGCGATCGCGACGGGCAATGCCTTCATCCTGAAGCCGTCCGAGCGCGACCCGAGCGTGCCGGTGCGGCTCGCCGAGCTGTTCCGCGAAGCGGGGCTGCCCGAGGGCATCCTGCAGGTGGTGCAGGGCGACAAGGAGATGGTCGACGCGATCCTCGATCATCCGGCGATCAGCGCAGTCAGCTTCGTCGGGTCGAGCGACATCGCGCATTACGTGTACCGGCGCGGCGTCGCGGCGGGCAAGCGCGTGCAGGCGATGGGCGGCGCGAAGAACCACGGCATCGTGATGCCCGACGCCGATCTCGACCAAGTCGTCGCCGACCTGTCGGGCGCCGCCTTCGGCTCGGCGGGCGAGCGCTGCATGGCGCTGCCCGTGGTTGTGCCGGTCGGCGAGAAGACCGCGGTGGCGCTGCGCGAGAAGCTGATCCCCGCGATCGCGGCGCTGCGCGTCGGCGTGTCGACCGATGCGGAGGCGCATTACGGCCCCGTGGTCAACGCGGCGCATCGGCAGCGCGTCGAGAACTGGATCCAGACCGGCGTCGACGAGGGCGCGGAGCTCGTCGTCGACGGGCGCGGCTTCACGCTGCAGGGGCATGAGGAGGGCTTCTTCATCGGGCCCAGCCTGTTCGATCACGTCACGCCCGAGATGAGCGCGTACAAGGAAGAGATCTTTGGCCCCGTGCTCCAGATCGTCCGCGCGCCCGATTTCGAGACCGCAGTGCGGCTGCCGAGCGATCATCAATACGGCAATGGCGTCGCGATCTTCACGCGCAACGGCCATGCCGCGCGTGAGTTCGCCGCGCGCGTCAACGTCGGCATGGTCGGCATCAACGTGCCGATCCCGGTGCCGGTCGCCTATCACACCTTCGGCGGATGGAAGCGCTCGGCGTTCGGCGATACCAATCAGCACGGCATGGAAGGCGTGAAGTTCTGGACCAAGGTCAAGACCGTCACGCAGCGCTGGCCGGACGGCAGCAGCGACCTGCCGCGCGGCAGCAAGGACGGCGGGCCGAGCCGTATCCAGGACGCGTTCGTCATTCCGACGATGGGCTGATCCGATCGGTGGTAGCATAGCCGATCGGCCAGGCAGGAGAAGCGGGCATGGACAGGACGGTGACGGCAACGATGATCTCGGCAACCGCAGCGCTGCTGTCCGCTTGCCAGGTTCCGATGCCAGAGCAGCGGAACGAGACGCCGGTGGAAGAGGGCGCGACCTTCAACGTCGTCAACGCGCTCGATCCGGCGCCGCGCGATGACGCCGCGGACGTCGCGGCGGCGGCGAACGACGGCCGCCTGCCGCCCGCTTTCCTCGGGCGCTGGGGGCTCGTGCCGGCGGATTGCACGTCGACGCGCGGCGACGCCAAGGGATTGATGACGGTCGAGGCCGATCGTCTCACCTTCTACGAGTCGCGCGCGACGATCTCCAAGCTTACCGCCGTCTCGCCGACCGAGCTGCGCGCGAGCCTCGCGTTCAGCGGCGAGGGGCAGGAATGGACGCAGGAGACGCCGCTGGTGCTCGAGGACAATGGCAATGCGCTGACCCGCGTCGCTGACGGGCAGACGCTCCGCTACACCCGCTGTACGGCGTGATCGCCCGGTGACGCAGGCGGCCTGGATCTTCACCTTCTCGTGCCAGGACCGCGGCGGGATCGTCGCCGCGGTGACGGGTACGCTTGCCGACGCGGGCGGCTTCATCCTCGACAGCCAGCAATATGCCGATCTCGACAGCGGGCGCTTCTTCATGCGCGTCGTGTTCGCGGGGCCGGACGTGCGCGATGCGCTGTCGGTCGTCGCCGCGCGCTTCGGGTTCGACTGGACGCTGGTGCCCGCCGATCACCGCCCGCACGTGGTGATCGCCTGCTCGACGACGTCGCACTGCCTCAACGATCTGCTGCACCGCTGGTCGATCGGCGCGCTGCCGATCGATCCGGTCGCGGTCGTCTCCAACCACGAGACGCTGCGCAAGTTGGCCGAATGGCACGGCGTGCCGTTCCATCACCTACCGGTATCGGCCGCGAACCGCGGCGCGCAGGAGGCGGCGCTGCGAGCGATCTTCGACGAGGCGCGCGCGGATCTGCTGGTGCTCGCGCGCTACATGCAGGTGCTGTCGCCCGATCTCGTCGCGGCGCTCGCCGGGCGGTGCGTCAACATCCATCACAGCTTCCTGCCGAGCTTCAAGGGCGCCAAGCCTTACCATCAGGCGCATGCGCGCGGCGTGAAGCTGATCGGTGCGACGGCACACTTCGTCACCACCGATCTCGATGAAGGACCGATCATCGAGCAGGCGGCCGAGCGCGTCGATCACCGCGCGACGGTCGAGGAGTTCATCGCCACCGGGCGCGATATCGAGGCGCAGGTGCTCGCGCGCGCGGTGCGTTGGATCGCCGAGCGCCGCGTCCTTGCCAATGGTGCGCGCACCGTCGTCTTCCGTTAGAGAGTTCCCATGACCGACCAGTCCGACCCAACCGCCCAGTTCGATCTAACGGGCGACCAGCGCGAGATCCAGGAACTCGCGCGCCGTTTCACCGCCGATCGCATTACGCCGTTCGCGGCTGAGTGGGACGAGCAGCACATCTTCCCGCGCGACACGATCAAGGCCGCGGCCGAGCTCGGCTTCGCCGCAATCTACGTCAGCGAGGAGAGCGGCGGGATCAACCTCGGCCGGCTCGAGGCGGCGCTGATCATGGAGGCGATGGCCTATGGCTGCCCCGCGACGAGCGCGTTCATCTCGATCCACAACATGGCGTCGTGGATGATCGATCGCTTCGGCTCGGACGATCTCAAGGGCCGCTATCTCCCCGACCTCGTCACGATGGAGCGGATGGCGAGCTACTGCCTGACCGAGCCGGGCTCCGGATCGGATGCCGCGGCGCTCAAAACGAGCGCGCGGCTCGACGGCGATCATTACGTCGTCAACGGCACCAAGCAGTTCATCTCGGGCGCTGGCGAGAACGAAGTCTACGTCACGATGGTGCGCACCGGGGCGGAGGGGCCGAAGGGGATTTCGTGCCTGGTCATCGACAAGGATACGCCCGGCGTCAGCTTTGGCGCGAACGAGCGCAAGCTCGGCTGGCACGCACAGCCGACGCGCCAGGTGATCTTCGACAACGTGCGCGTCCCCGTCGCCAATCGCGTCGGGCAGGAAGGCGAGGGGTTCCGCTTCGCAATGATGGGGCTCGACGGCGGGCGGCTCAACATCGGCGCCTGCTCGCTGGGCGGCGCGCAGCGCTGCCTCGACGAGGCGATCGCCTATACCAAGGATCGCCAGCAGTTCGGGCGGCCGGTGGCCGATTTCCAGAACACGCAGTTCACGCTCGCCGACATGGATACCGAGCTGCAGGCCGCACGCTACCTCCTCTATGTCGCGGCCGCTAAGGTAACCGCGAACGCGCCCGACAAGACGCGTTTCGCGGCGATGGCGAAGCGGCTCGCGACCGATACCGGATCGTCGGTGGTCGATCGCGCGCTGCAGCTGCACGGCGGCTACGGCTATCTGATGGATTATCCGGTGGAGCGTTTCTGGCGTGACCTTCGCGTGCACTCGATCCTTGAAGGCACCAATCAGGTAATGCGGATGATCGTCGGGCGCGAGCTGACGCGGCAGTGAGCGGGACGGAAGGAACCAGCATGATCCAGGACCTGATCGTCACGACGGAGGGCGCCGTCGGCCGCATCCGCCTCAACCGGCCCAAGGCGATCCACGCGCTCAACACCGCGATGTGCGAGGGCGTGCTCGCCGCACTCGAGGCGTGGCGCGCCGACACGGCGGTGCAGGCGATCGTGATCGACCATGCAGAGGGTCGCGGTTTCTGCGCGGGCGGCGACATCCGCATGCTGGCGGACAGCGGTGCGAAGGACGGCGCGGAAGCGCGCGCGTTCTTTCACACCGAATATCGCATGAACCACCGGCTGTTCACCTACGCCAAGGACACGATCGCGTTCATGGACGGGATCACGATGGGCGGCGGCGTCGGCCTGTCGCAGCCGTGCCGCTTCCGCGTCGCGACCGAGAATACGAAGTTCGCGATGCCCGAGACGGGGATCGGCCTGTTCCCCGACGTCGGTGGCGGTTGGTATCTGTCGCGCCTGCCGGGGCGGTTCGGGCAGTATCTCGCGCTGACCGGCCACCGGCTCGACGGTGCGGAGACGTTGGCGCTCGGCCTCGCAACGCACTTCCTGCCCGCCGAGAAGGTGGACGAGGCGAAGCGGCGCACCATCGCAGAGCCGACGGGGATCGACGCGATCCTCACCGACCTGTCGGCCGATCCGGGCCGCGCCGCGATCCTCGAACATCGCGCCGAGATCGATCGGCTGTTCGCGTCCGACCGGCTCGAGGACGTGTTCGACGCGCTGGCGGCGGACGGCAGCGATTTCGCGCGCGATACGCTGGCGACGTTGAAGACCAAATCGCCGCAGACGATGAAGGTCAGCCTCAAGCTCCTTCTCGACGGCAAGTCGATGCCGACGTTCGAGGACGAGATGCGTCAGGAATATGCCGTCGGGGCGCGCGTCGTGCAGCGGCACGACTTCCTCGAGGGCGTCCGCGCGGTAATCGTCGACAAGGACAATGCGCCGCGCTGGGATCCGGCGACGCCGGAGGGCGTGAGCGACCACGTGATCGACCAGATCTTCGCGCCCTTGCCCGATGCCGAGGCGTGGACGCCGGCCTAATCAACAAATTATCGTTACCCCGGCGCCGATCCGGGGCAACGACGGGAGAGACTATCGATGCCTGATTACGCCAATATCCTGGTCGAGCAGCGCGGCGCTGTGACGCTCGTCACGCTTAACCGGCCGCAGGCGCTCAATGCGCTGAATTCGGACGTGCTGGCCGATCTCGCCGCAGCATTCGGCGCGTACGACAAGGATCCCGGCCAGCGCTGCCTGGTGCTGACCGGCGCGGGCGAGAAGGCGTTCGCGGCCGGCGCAGACATCAAACAGATGGCGGACATGGCGGCGGCCGATTTCTTTCTCCAGGATTTCTTCGCCGGCTGGCAGACCGGTGTGGTCGCAACGCGCAAGCCGTGGATCGCGGCGGTCAACGGTTTTGCACTCGGCGGCGGCTGCGAGCTCGCGATGATGGCGGACTTCATCTACGCCGCTGACACCGCCAAGTTCGGCCAGCCCGAAATCAAGCTCGGCGTCGCGCCGGGCATGGGCGGGTCGCAGCGGCTGACGCGCGCGATCGGCAAGGCCAAGGCGATGGAAATGTGCCTGACCGCCCGGATGATGGATGCCGCCGAAGCGGAACGCAGTGGGCTCGTCGCAAAGGTAGTGCCGCTCGACAATCTGCTCGACGAGACGCTGAAAACCGCCGAGCTGATCGCCGGCATGCCGCCGATGGCCGCGATGGTGAACAAGGAAATGGTCAACACCGCGTACGAGACCAATCTTGCGCAGGGCATCCTGACCGAACGCCGCCTGTTCCAGATCCTGACCGCGACGCAGGACAAGGCCGAGGGCATGGCGGCATTCATCGAGAAGCGTGCTGGGAACTGGAAGGGACGCTGATCGACCTCCTGCTGGTATGCGCGGCGGTGATCGCCGCTTCGGGCGTGGCGGCGGGGCGCTGGACGCGGCTGCACCCGCTGGTCGCGGCGACGCTGGTGGCGATCCTGCCGGCGGTGCTGGCGGTCATCGCGATGGCCGGGTTTATGGCGGACGCGCGCAGCGTCTACGGTGCGGGGCTGCTCGCGTTCGTTGCGGCTGCGGGCATCGCGGCCTTTGGCGCGTTCCTCGGTTGGTTGCGCCGCAAGCATGTTGAAGGAATTGGGTAATGGCACGCGTCGGTTTCATCGGGCTCGGCAATATGGGCGGCGGCATGGCCGCTAACCTCGCGAAGAACGGGCATGACGTTCACGCCTTCGACCTGAGCGAGGAGGCGCTGGCGCGCGCGCGGCAGGCGGGGTGCCTACCGGTCGCCGATGCCGCTGCGGCAGCGGAAGGTGCCGAGGCGATCATCACCATGCTGCCCGCTGGGCGACACGTCGCGGGCGTTTATACGGACGCCGTCTTCCCGCACGCAGCGCCGGGCGCCGTATTGATCGACTGCTCGACGATCGACGTCGCAACCGCGCGCCAGCTGGCGAGCGACGCAGCGGCGAAGGGGCTCGAGGCGGTCGATGCGCCCGTATCGGGCGGGATCGCGGCGGCGAACGGCGGGACGCTGACCTTCATGGTCGGCGGCACCGACGCCGGCTTCCGCCGCGCGCAGCCGTTCCTGGAGGACATGGGCAAGGCGGTGATCCACGCGGGCGCGAGTGGCGCAGGCCAGGCGGTCAAGATGTGCAACAACCTGATCCTTGCCGGCACGATGATTGCGACATGCGAGGGCTTCGCGCTCGCCGAGAAGCTTGGGCTCGATCCGCAGGTGTTCTACGACATTTCGAGCAAAGCGACGGGGCAGAGCTGGTCAATGACGAGCTACTGCCCGCTGCCGGGCGTCGGCCCCGAGAGCCCGGCGGACCGCGACTATCAGGGCGGGTTCGCCGCCGCGCTGATGCTGAAGGATCTGCGGCTCGCAATGGCGGCGGCAGCGGAAGCCGGCGCCACGCTACCGCTCGGCACGCGCGCGACCGAGCTCTACGAGGCGTTCGCCGCCGAGCACGGCAACCTAGATTTCTCCGCGATCATCAAGACGGCGCAGGGCAAGGCGTGAGCGTCGCCTTCCGCCGCGAGAGCGACGAGGAGCACAAGGAGCCGCGCTTCGAGCTCCCGCTGCCCGCGGGGCCGAACCTTGTCACTGCGCGCGGGCAGGCGCTGATCGATGAGCGGATCGCCGCCCTCGAGGCCGAGCGGCCCACCGCCGACGAGGCGCGCGCGGCCGAGATCGCGCGCGAGCTGCGCTACTGGGTGACGCGCCGCGCGACTGCGATCCTCGCACCGCCGCCGCCCGTCGACGAGGTCGCCTTCGGCAGCACCGTGACGTTCCGGCTCAACGGCAAGGAGCAGCGGATCACGCTCGTCGGCGACGACGAGGCTGAACCCGCCGCCGGCCTCGTCTCCTTCTCCGCGCCACTCGCCCGCGCGATGATCGGGGCGGGGGAGGGCGAGCTCGTCGCCTTCAACGGGCGTGACGACGCGATCGAGATCCTCGCGCTGGGGTGATCTGCCGGCGGTGGCCCCCACGAGCCACGGCACCAACGATGTCGTGCCGCGTTTCGCTCGCATCCCATATACAGGAGCGACGGCATGAGTATTTTCGGTGCGATCAAGAAAGCGATCTTTGGCGATCGCGGGCCGCTTGGCGGTCAATTCTCGGGCAAGCCGGCCCCGGCGCCGAGCCCGCAGGCGGCTCCCGCGCCCACCCCGCAGTCGCGCCCGGCGCCTACGCCTAACGCCACGCCGCAGCAGTCACCCGCCGCGACACCCGCGCAGGCAGCCCCCGCCGCAGCGCCGGTCGACGTCGAGAAAGTGTTGACCGATATCGCGGCGAAGCGCGGCGGGCCGCAGCTCAACTGGCGCACATCGATCGTCGACCTGATGAAGCTGCTCGACATCGATTCGAGCCTCGACAACCGCAAGGAGCTGGCGACCGAGCTCGGCTATTCCGGTGCGAAGGACGGGTCGGCGGAGATGAACATCTGGCTCCACAAGGCGGTGATGCGCGAGCTGGAGAAGAACGGCGGCGTCGTGCCCGCCGGGCTGAAAGATTGACGTTGCCGATCGCGCGGTCCCGGCGGCCGCGCGATCGATCCGCTTGCCGCCCCCCGCCGTTGCGCTAGACGAACGGCAACGGAGGGGCGAGCATGACGATGGCGGCAGACGGCGTAGCGGGGGAACCGGCGCCGAGCGACATTCGGCTGGTGATATCGGCGTCGGCGCTCGGCACCGTGTTCGAATGGTATGATTTCTTCATCTACGGCACGCTCGCCGCCTCGGGCGTGATCGGACGCACCTTCTTCCCCGCGGGCAACGAAACGGTGCAGGCACTGCTCGCCTGGGCGGGTTTCGCTGTCGGCTTCGGGTTTCGGCCGCTGGGCGCGGTGGTGTTCGGCTATCTCGGCGACCGGTTGGGGCGCAAATACACGTTTCTCGTCACAATCACGCTGATGGGCATCGCCACCGCCGGCGTCGGCCTGGTGCCGTCCTATGCCGCGATCGGCATGGCGGCGCCGCTGATCGTCATCCTGCTGCGGATCGCGCAAGGGCTGGCGCTCGGCGGTGAATATGGCGGGGCGGCGGTCTATGTCGCCGAGCATTCGCCCGCTGGCCGCAGCGGCTATTACACCAGTTTCATCCAGGCGGGCGTCGCCGGCGGCTTCGTGCTCAGCCTCGCGGTCGTGCTCGGCTTCAAGGCGCTGATTCCGGCCGACGCGTGGAGCGCATGGGGCTGGCGCCTGCCGTTCCTCTTCTCGGTGCTGCTGCTCGCAATCTCGCTGTGGATGCGCCTCAAGCTGTCCGAAAGCCCGGTATTCAAGAAGATGCGCGCGGCGGGCGAAATCGAGAAGAATCCCGTGCGCGCCAGCTTCACCTATCCCGGCAATGTGAAGCGGATGTTCGTCGCGCTGATCGGCATCGCCGCCGGGCTGACGGTGATCTGGTACACGTCGATGTTCAGCGTCCTGTCGTTCCTGCAGACGACGATGCGCGTCGAGGAAACGACGGCGCAACTGCTGTCGGGCGCCGGCGCGATGATGGGATTGTTCTGGTTCGTCTATTTCGGGCGGCTGTCGGATCGTATCGGGCGCAAGAAGCCGATCGTCATCGGCTACGTCCTGACGCTGATCCTGCTGTTCCCGATCTTCTGGCTGATCGCCGGCGCCGCGAACCCCGCCCTCGCCGCGGCCGGGCGCGCGTCGCCGGTCGTCGTCTCAGGCCCGGATTGCACCTACAGCCCGTTCGCGGTGAAGCAGGCGACCGAGTGCGGCCGGCTGCTCGATACACTGTCTAAGAAGGGGGTGCCGTACACCACGGCCAAGGCGCCGGTGACGACGCTCACCATCGGGGCGCAGCCGCTCGCCGATCGCTCCCCCGCGGCGATCGACGCCGCCCTCGCGCAGGCGGGCTACGATCTCGCGAAGGTCTCGCCGTCCGCCGGCAATGTCGCGCTGATCCTGCTCGGCATTCTCGCGATCACCGGCCTGTCGGGCATCACCTATGGCCCCGTCGCGGCGGCGCTCGCCGAGATGTTCCCGCCGGCGATCCGCTATTCCTCGCTGTCGATCCCCTATCATCTGGGCACCGGCTATTTCGGCGGATTTCTGCCGTTCATCAGCCAGTATATCGTCGCGAAGACGGGGGATCCGTTCGCCGGGCTATGGTATACCTGGGCGATCGCGCTGCTCGCGCTGGTCGTGTGCCTCGTCTGGTTGCGCGACGATGCGCAAGGGCGCGCGACGGTGGCGTGATCGCACCGCCGCGGCTAAGGCGCCGCGGATGACTGCGCCCAGCCGCCTTCGGCTCGATCGAGCCGCACTCGTCGACAATTGGCGTACGCTGGCGCGCATGAGCGGCACGGCGGCATGCGGCGCGGCGGTGAAGGCCGACGGCTACGGCCTGGGTGCGCGCGTCGTCGTGACGCATCTTGCCGCCGCCGGTTGCCGCGACTTCTTCGTTGCCACCTGGGCCGAGGCAGCGGCGCTCGGCGAGCTCGATGTGCCGCTGAGCGTGCTCCACGGCGTTCGTGCCGAGGACTTGGAGCAGGCGCTGCTCGGTCGCGCGCGGCCGGTGCTCAATACCGCGGCACAAGTGCGGCGCTGGCGTGAAGCGGGGGGCGGGGCGTGCGACGTGATGGTCGACACCGGCATGAATCGGCTCGGCATCTCTCCCGCGGACGTTCACGCCGGGCTGCTCGACGGGCTGACGATCGACACGCTGATGAGCCACCTTGCCTGCGCCGATGAGGACGTGCCGATGAACGTGCAGCAGCGCCAGGCGCTCGCCGGGCTGGCTGGGCGGACGGCGGCGCAGCGGCTAAGCCTCGCCAACTCCGCCGGGATCGCGCTTGGCAACGATTACGCGTTCGATCTCACGCGGCCTGGACTCGCGCTCTACGGCGGCGTTCCGCGCGGCGAGTTCGCCGCGGTCATCCGGCCCGTCGTGACGATCGAGGCGCAGGTGCTGCAAGTGCGCCGCGTGCCGGCTGGCGCACCCGTCGGCTACAACGCCACCTGGACCGCGCGCCGCGACAGCGAGGTGGCGATCGTTAACCTCGGCTATGCGGACGGGTACCGCCGTGCGCTGTCGGATCGTGGCACGGCGTTCGTCGGTGGCAGCGCAGTGCCGGTGATCGGCCGGGTCTCGATGGACCTTACGGCGCTGGACGTGACCGATCGGCCGGTTGGCGAAGGTGAGTGGGTTGGGTTCGACACCGATCTGGCGCGGGTGTCGGCCGCATCGGGCGTGTCGCAGTACGAGCTGCTCACTGGCCTCGGCGCTCGTTTCGAGCGCTGCTGGACCTGATCGTTCACCCCACGCTGCGCAGCCAGTCGCGCAGCGGTTCCCACAGCTGCTGCTTGGCACGACTGCCGACGACCATGCCGACGTGTCCCGCGCCCAGATCACGTCGGTCGGCTAATCCGATTGCGCTGGTAGCGGGTACGATGCGATCGTTGAGCGAGACGAACTCCGCAGCGGGGCAACGGAGCGTGAGCGGATCGACGGGCGCGCCGGCGACGCGCCATTCGCCGCGCCCCGTCACGTCGCGGGCGAGGAAGTCCTCGAACAGTTCGGCGCCCGCGGCATAGGTCAGCGGCGCGCCGGCGTTGGCCCAATCCTCCATTGCAACGAACATCGTCGCCTCCGCATCGGGCATTGAAGCGAACGCCTCGTACTTCGCGATCGTGCGCGCCGGATCGAGCCTCCAGAAGCCGGTCTGCAGCACTTCCATCGGGACGAGGCCGAGCGACGCGCATCCCGGCTGCGCGGATAACCACAGCGCCGCAATGTCCCGTCGCGCCGCTTCGCTATAGCCGGCGAAGCGCCAGGGGGAGGCGATCGTCGCGACGCCGGCCACCGGCCCAACCGCAGCCGCCGCGAGGCTCATCGTCCCGCCGAGGCAATAGCCGACCAGGATCGGCGGCTGGGCGAAGCGGCGGATCATCGGTAGCAGCAGCCGCTCGACGTGGCCGCCGACGCCCATCGCGTGCTCATCGGCGGACGGCGTTCCCCAGTCGACCATCCACGTGCGAAACCCCTGCGTCGCGATCCACCGCAACAGGGAGCGTCCGTCGATGAGATCGAGGATGTGCGGCGGATTGATCAGCGAGGGGACGAAGACCACCGGCCGCCCATCACCACCGTAATCGCGCAGCCGCGTTCGGCCCTGCTGCCGCCTCGCCGACGCCAAGCGACGCGGAGTTCGGCGATATGCCTGATAGCGCCGGAGGCCAGCCAATGCCGCGGCTCGACGTGACGGCGATGTTGCGGTTTCGCTGCGCAACATGTCGAGGAATAGCGGCAGCGGGCGTGGTCCGTGTTGCAGCGCCGCATGCGATGCTATAGCCCCGTCGTCATTCACGGGTGGGGCCTTGCGATGAAGAAGCAGCACGACGGATCCGGGGCGGTCATCATCAAGAAATACGCCAATCGGCGGCTCTACAACACCGAAAGTTCGTCCTACATCACGCTCGACTATCTTGCGGCGATGACGCGCGAGGGGCGTGAGTTCAAAGTCGTCGACGCCAAGACCGACGACGACATCACGCATAACGTGCTGACGCAGATCATCATGGAGGAGGAAGGCCGCGGCGCGACACCGATGCTGCCGGTCAATTTCCTGCGCCAGCTGATCTCGATGTACGGCGATTCGATGCAGGCGATGGTGCCGGGTTATCTCGAAGCGTCGATGGACAGTTTTCGCCGCAACCAGGCGCAATTCAAGTCGGCGGTCGAGGGTGCGTTCGCGGGTTCGCCGTTCGCCGAGATGGCGAAGCGCAACATGGCGATGTTCGAGGCTGCGACGAGCGCGTTCAAGCCGAAGGCCGCAGCGCCGGTAAGCGCGACCAAGGACGACGAGATCGCCGCGCTCAAGGCCGAACTCGCCAAGCTGCAGGACAAGGTCGACAAGCTCGGCTGACGCGCCCGCCCGGCGATAGTGCCGGGCGGCGGTTCGTCACGCCGTCACTTCGGCTTGACGAACTTCAGCGTGAAACGATCGCTCTCGCCGATTGCGGCGTATTTCGCGCGATCGACGTCTTTCAGCGCGAAGGTCGGCGGCAGCGTCCATACGCCGCCGGGGTGATCGTGCGTGTCCTTGGGGTTGGCGTTGATCTGGCTCTCACCGGCAAGCTTGAACCCCGCGGCCTCGGCCAGACGCACCACTGTCGAGCGCTTGATATAGCCGCTCTTCTTCTCGAGCGCGGTGTCCATCGTTTCGGGCAGGCGGTGATCGACGATGCCGAGCACGCCGCCCGGCTTCAGCGCGGCGTAGAAGGCCGCAAATGTGCCCGGCGCGGCGGCCGGATTGTCGTTCATCAGCAAATTGTGGACGTTGCGGAACGTCAGCACGACGTCGGCGCTGCCGGCAGGCACCGTGCTGGCGCCGGTCGCTGGATCGATCGTCGCCACAGCCGTCGGGCCGAACCAGGCCTGCTTGCCCGCGAGCATCGTCTTCGTTCGATCGGCCGCGTTGCTCGGCACCAGCGCGACATAGCGGCCCTTGTCCTTGACCATCGGCGCCAGGATCTCGGTGTACCAACCGCCGCCGGGGACGAATTCCACCACGGTGTCGCCCGGTTTGACGCCGAAGAAGGCGAGCGTTTCGGCGGGGTGGCGATAGACGTCGCGCGCGCGGTTGGCGGCGCTGCGCTGCGGGTCCTTGAGCGCCGCGGCGACGGCACCGCTTGGCGCCTTTGGTGCGGCCGGAGCGGCACCCAGCGCGGCGGCGCTGGCGAGGAGGACGGTCGCAATGGCGGCGTGGCGCATTATCTCTCTCCGGTTCGTCGTGCGCCGCGTTTGAGCGGCGCGATGGCACGGGGTGTGGAGGCAAGTCGATGGCGACGCAAGCGGTGCTGCTGGGGGCGGCGGGATCGTGTACGGCTGCGGCGCTGCTCGCGGCGTGGCGCGATCGCCGCCGCACGCGCCGTCACGATCCGGATGCGGTTGGGATCGTCGATTGGCGCACGGTACAGCTGGCGGCGATCGGCGGCGCGCTTGTGCTGATCGTCCTCGCGATCAAGCAATAGTTAGTAGAAGCGCCGCAGCGTCAGCCGTCGCTGCGTGCCGTCGCACAGCCCGAGCGTGACGACACGGCCCGGCGCGCCGGCGGACCAGGTGGCTAAGCTGCTACTGCCGTAGTTGGCGGGGATCGGCTGGCCGTCGATCGTGCAGACCGTCTCACCCTCCTTCCATCCCGCCGCCGCCGCTGGGCCGCCGCGCATCACGTGAAGGATGCGCAGCCGATCGGTGTCGACGCCGACCAGCAGCCCGCTGGTCGATCTGACGGGTGGCTGATCGGCAGTCGGGCCCGGGCTCAGCACCATCCGGCCGGCGGTGGGATCGAGCAGGACGCGATAGTTCTGCAGAAACCCCGAGCCGATCCGCCCCGCGACCTCGATCGATTCGGAGAAACCGCCGGCCGGCTCGACGCGCACCTCGACCGAGCGTGCCGTCAACTGGCCGAGCGTCAGCGCCGGGACGATGCCGATCGTGCTCGTCACGGCGCCCGCCAGCCCGAAGGAGATCGCCGTTGTCGTCGGTGTCGTCGTCAGCCCCGCAGCCTTCCACCCGCCGCTGGTGACGGTGATCGATGATCCGTCGCCGGTATCGACCACCATCGGCCGCAGCCGCGCGGCGCCGAGCGTGACTTCGCTGACGTAGACCAGCCGATCGCGCGAGATCGCGAGCGGCGCGGTACGCCCGTTGAACGGCATCCGGCCGCTCGGCAGCAGGCGAAAACGCCTGTTGGCGTAATCGATGTCGAGCGCATAGGCGCCGGTCAGATCGCGCCCGACGAGAAGGTCGACCGCCTTGGCGCTACCGGTAGCGAGCGCCGGCAGCGTCGCGACGGTCAGCCCGCCACCGCGCCGCGTGACACCGCCGAGCGTCACCGTGCGCGTGCTGGCCCAGCCGATATCGACCAGACCACCGATCGCGGTCGCGCTGCCACCCGGACGGACCGGCATCGCCGCGGCCGTCGCAAAGCGGCGCGACAGCACCGAATAGCTGACGCCGGTATCGAGGATCGCGGTGGCGGGGCGGCCGTCGATCGCCATGGTGAAGCGCAACTGGTTGCCCGGCGTCAGATCGAACGGCACCCAGCGCGTCTCCGCATCCGTCGCTAGGATCGCGGTTCCAGCCGGCTGGGCGGCAGGCAGCGCGAGCGCCGACAGGAGCATGGGAAGGAGAAACACGTGCCCGCTTACCGGCTGTCGCGCAGATCCGCCATCACTGCGTTGGGCGGGCCCGCCCGCGGCTGCACCGGTGCCCGATCAGCGCTTAAGGTCAAGCGTGACGATTACAGGCACGCCTCAAGGAACGCCTGGTCGAACCCGAACTGCTTGGCCTTGTCGATCGAATAGGGCCTGAGGCCCATCGCGCGATACTCGCCGATGATCTTGCCGTCGGCGCTCTCGTCGAGATACTCGAACTTGAACAGCTCCTGCGTGACGATCACGGGCCCTTCCATGCCGATCACTTCGGTGACGTTGGTGACGCGGCGCGAGCCGTCGCGCAGGCGCTTCACCTGAATGATCATGTCGACCGAATCAGCGATCTGGCGGCTGATCGCTTCCTTGGGCACCTTGATGTCCGACATCATCACCATGTTCTCCATACGCGCCAGCGCCTCGCGAGGGGAGTTGGAGTGGAGCGTGCACATCGAGCCGTCGTGGCCGGTGTTCATCGCCGAGAGCATGTCGAAACACTCGGATCCACGGATTTCGCCCAGGATGATGCGATCGGGGCGCATACGCAGCGCGTTCTTGACGAGATCGCGGATCGAGATTTCGCCCTGACCCTCGAGGTTGGCGGGGCGGGTTTCGAGCGGCAGCCAGTGCGGCTGCTGCAGACGAAGCTCGGCCGCGTCCTCGATCGTCAGCACGCGCTCGCCCGGATCGATCATTTTCGACAGCGCATTGAGCATCGTCGTCTTGCCCGAGCCAGTGCCGCCCGAGATGACGATGTTGAAGCGGCAGGCACCGGCGATCTTGAGCGCGGTCGCCATCTTGGGCGACATCGAGCCAAAACCCGCCATCATGTCGAGCGTGATCGGCTTGGCGGAGAATTTACGGATCGAGATGGCGGTGCCGCGAAGCGAGAGCGGCGGGACGATCACGTTGACGCGGCTGCCGTCTTTGAGGCGGGCGTCGGCGAGCGGCGTCGTCTGGTCGACGCGGCGGCCGACCGAATTGCAGATGCGCTGCGCGATCTGGAACAGATGCTCCTCGTCGCGGAACTGGATCTGCGCAAGCTGGAGCTTGCCCTTCTTTTCGATGAAGGTTTGCTCGGGCCCGTTGACCATGATGTCCGAGATTTCGGGATCGGCGAGCAGCTCCTCGAGCGGCCCCAATCCGAGCAGCTCGTCGACCAGCACCTTTTCCAGCGCGAACTGCTCGCGGCGGTTGAGCGTCAGCTTCAGCTCGGCGAGCACCTCGCCGATGATCGGGCGGAACTCCTCGGCGAGCTCGTCCTTGCCGAGCGTCGCCGCGGCTTCCGGGTCGACGCGCTCCAGCAGGCGCGGCAGCACCTGTTCCTTGATCTTGTGGATCGACGCCTCGAACCCCTCGACGCGACTGTTGCCTGCCTCGCCCGATGATGCCTGACGGTCGGCGAGCCGCTGCATCGCGTCGATCTGACCAACAGGAATCAAGCCGGCATCGGGCGCGGCGATCTCGCCGGGAAGCGCGAGCGTATCGATCGGCGGGAACTGCTCGCCGCCCTCCGGCCGCCCGGTGCCGCCCTGCATCGGGCGTGCAACGCCGAAGCCGGGGCGTGCGCCCGCTGTGATCCCGTTACGACGCCCGAATGCGCTCACGATCGTTCTTCCCCAATGGTCGATCGGGCACGCTAAGCTGCACCTTTTGCGAATTGCTTAACCGGCGATCAATTGCCTTTTCGCTCGGTCTCGCGATCGAGCAGCGCCCGCTTGCGCTCGGCGCCGTAGGCGTAACCGCCGATGCCGCCGTCGCTGCGCGTCACGCGGTGGCAGGGGATCAACAGCGGCACGTGATTCGCGCCGCACGCGCTGCCGGCCGCACGCACCGCCCCCGGATGACCGGCGAGCGCCGCGAGCTCGGCGTAGCTGCGCGTCTCGCCCGGCGGGATCGTGCGCAGCGCCTGCCACACCGCTTCCTGAAAGGCGGTGCCGCGTACGTCCAGTGGCAGATCGTGATGCCGCGCCGGCGATTCGACAAGCGCGACGACCTCGCTCGCCAGCTCCTGCAGCGCGACGTCGTCGGCGACGATCCGGGCGGCGGGGAAGCGCTGCGCCAGGGCGGCGCCGTCCTCGTCGAAGGCGATGCGGCAGATGCCGCGCGCGGTCGCGGCGATCAGCAGCGGGCCGAGATCGGTCGGGACGATCGTCCAACGCATCGTCGTTCCTGCGCCCCCGCGCGACCAGACACGCGGCGCCATGCCGAGCCGGACGGCGCCGTCGGCGTAGAAGCGGCTCGGCGCCGAATAGCCCGCGGCATAAACCGCGTCGGTTACCGTGCCGCCGTCAGCCAGGACTCGCGCGGCGCGAGCGGCCTTGATCCCGCGCGCGTAGCTTGCCGGCGTCACGCCCGTTGCTTGCTTGAACAGGCGATGGAAATGGTGCGGGGCGTAGCCGACGTGGCGCGCGATCGCATCGAGCGCCGGGGCGGTTTCGGCGGTGTCGATCAGCGTGATCGCGGCGGCGACCGCCACCGTGTCACGCGCCGTCTCGTCCGGTCGGCAGCGCAGGCAGGCGCGGTAGCCCGCCGCGCGCGCCGCCGTCGGATCGGGGTAGAACGCCATGTTCTCGCGCCGCGGGCGCCGCGCCGGACAGCTCGGCTTGCAGTAGATCCCCGTCGTCCGCACCGCGCCGACGAAAGTGCCGTCGGCGCTGCGATCGCGGGCTTCGAACGCGGCCCGGGCGGTATCTGGATCGATGCTGTCGCTCATTGCCGCCATCTTAGCGGGTATCCGCGCGCGGGCATCCCGATCTTTGCGCTCAAACCACAGCGATCGAAGATCGAGCCGACGTGTCGCGGCTAGGAGGATGCCGGGGAATGCGCCAAACACGCCGCGCAATCACTGGCCGCGGAACGGCCGGGCGAAACGGGAGAGACCAATGGCTGACCTGGTATTGATGGAGAAGGCGGACGGCGTCGCGACGGTGACGCTGAACCGCCCCGAGGCGATGAACGCCTTGTCGAAGGCGCTACGCACACGACTCTATGAAGTGATGTCGCAGATCGATGGCGACGACAGCGTTCGTGCAGTGGTGCTGACGGGGGCGGGGACGCGCGCCTTCACCGCCGGGCTCGATCTTAAGGAGCTCGGCTCGCAGCCCGGCGCGCTCGGCTCCGCCAATGCGACCGGAGCGGACGAGAATCCGGTCAAGGCGATCGAATTGTGCAGCAAGCCGGTGATCGGCGCGATCAACGGCGTCGCCATCACCGGCGGGTTCGAGGTCGCGCTCGCCTGCGACATCCTGATCGCGAGCGAGAACGCCCGCTTCGCCGATACACACGCGCGCGTCGGCGTGATGCCGGGGTGGGGATTGAGCCAGAAGCTGTCGCGGCTGATCGGCATTTCGCGCGCCAAGGAACTGTCGCTCAGTGGCAATTTCCTCGATGCGGCGACGGCCGAACGCTGGGGTCTCGTCAATCGTGTAGTGCCTGCGGACGCGCTGCTCTCGACGGCGCAGCAGCTGGCGGCGGACATCGCCTCCGCCGACGCCGGCTTCATCACCGCTTACAAGAGACTGATCGACGACGGGTTCGCCCGGCCGTTCGGCGAGGCGATGGCGCTGGAGCACGAACGCTCGTCAGCGGCGAATCGCGCGGTGACCCCGGAAGCGGTTGAGGCGCGCCGCGCGGGGGTGCAGGCGCGGGGACGGGCGCAGTGATCCTCTACTAGGCAAGCATACGCGAATGGCTGGCCGGTGATCGCTCAGCGCACCGGCCGCCCGATCAGCTGCCGTTGGCGCGGAACAGCGCCAGCGTCCGCTCGCGCGCCAGATCGGCCGACGGCTCGTGATAGTCCTTGCGACGATCCGAGTTGAAGCCGTGGCCTGCCTCGTAAACATAAATCTCGGCGAGCGGGAAATCCTTGGCGATCACCGCCTCGACGCCCTCCATCGGAATGCCGTGGTCGAAGCGACCGAAATGGGCGATGACGGGCACGCGCGGCGCGGCTTCGGCGGCGATCTGCGGCACCATGCTGCCGTAATAGGCCGACGCGGCGGCGACGCGGTCGAGCTTGGTGGCAGCCGCCCAAGCGAGCGACCCGCCGTAGCAATAGCCGATGACGAAGACAGGGCCTTCAGCGGCCAGCGCATCGATGCAGGTCTGCGTATCTGCAACCGACAGATCGAACGGGTGGAGCTTGCGCGCCAGTTCCACCGCACGCTCGAAATCCGGACCGGTATAGCTCGCCTCGAATCCGGGATGCTCGCGATCGAACAGCGCGGGCGACAATACCTCATAGCCCTCACTCGCGAAATCGTCCGCCATCTCGCGGATGTGATCGGTGACGCCGAAAATTTCCTGCAGCAGCACGACGCCGCCGCGCCGCTCGCCGTTCGGCTTGGCGTGATAGACCGCGATCTCGGCGCCGTCGCGCATCGTCATGCGGATCGTCTCGCCCGCCTGTGCCGCGTTGTTTTCGTTCCCGTTCATCGTCACCCCTCCGTCACTATTGTTGCATCCCGGCTACCCCTTTGCTACGCGCCCGCCAACCCAAGCGTCGGCGCCGATCGTGCGCCGTGTTTTCGCATGGGGGTCACACTTTTGTGAGAACGGGGATTCGACTCGCGTGGATGGTTCCAGCGGTACTTTGGGTGGCAGCGTCCAGGCGAGCCTTGGCGGTCGGTACGCGACCGCGCTGTTCGACCTGGCGGAACAGGGCCGGACGATCGACACGGTCGAGGCTAGCCTCGCCAAGGTGCGCGCGGCGCTCGACCAGTCGGACGATTTCAAGGCGCTGACGACCTCTCCGGTCGTCGCGCGCGACGCCGCCGGCAAGGCGGTGCTGTCGACCGCGGACGAGCTCGGCGTCGACCAGACGACGCGCAACTTCCTCGGCGTGCTCGCGCAGAACCGCCGCCTTGCCGAACTACCCGCGATCATCCGCGCGTTCCGCCAGCTCGCGGCGCGGCATCGCGGCGAAGTCACTGCCGAGGTTACCAGCGCGCACGCGCTGACCGACGAGCAGATCGACGAGCTGAAGCAGCAGCTGCGCCGCCGCGTGGGGCGCGAGGTTTCGGTCGATCTGTCGATCGATCCGGCGCTGCTCGGTGGATTGGTCGTGCGCATCGGCTCGCAGATGATCGACTCCTCGATCCGTACCCGCTTGAATGCGCTCGCCAGCGCGATGACGAAAGGCTGACGGCTGACGCCGTCGGGAAGGGCTAAGAGCAATGGATATTCGCGCCGCAGAAATCTCCAAGGTGATCAAGGATCAGATCGCCAATTTCGGCACCGAGGCCCAGGTCAGCGAGACCGGCCAGGTGCTCAGCGTCGGTGACGGCATCGCGCGCATCTACGGGCTCGACAACGTCCAGGCGGGCGAGATGGTCGAGTTCTCGAACGGCGTGCAGGGCATGGCGCTCAACCTCGAGGCCGATAACGTCGGCGTCGTGATCTTCGGCTCGGACGCCGAAATCAAGGAAGGCGACACCGTCAAGCGTACCGGCACGATCGTGGACGTGCCGGTCGGCAAGGGCCTGCTCGGCCGCGTGGTCGATGGCCTCGGCAACCCGATCGACGGCAAGGGCCCGATCGTGTCGACCGAGCGTCGCCGCGTCGAGGTGAAGGCACCGGGCATCATCCCGCGCAAGTCGGTGCACGAGCCGGTGCAGACGGGCCTGAAGGCGATTGACGCGCTGGTGCCGGTCGGCCGTGGCCAGCGCGAGCTGATCATCGGTGACCGTCAGACCGGCAAGTCGGCGATCGCAATCGACACGTTCATCAACCAGAAGTCGGTCAATGCCGGCGACGATGAATCGAAGAAGCTTTACTGCGTCTATGTGGCGGTCGGCCAGAAGCGCTCGACGGTGGCGCAGCTCGTCCGCACGCTGACCGAAAACGGCGCGATGGATTATTCCATCGTCGTCGCCGCGACCGCGTCCGATCCGGCGCCGCTGCAGTTCCTCGCGCCCTACACCGGGACCGCGATGGGCGAGTATTTCCGCGACAATGCGATGCACGCGGTGATCGTGTTCGACGATCTGTCGAAGCAGGCGGTGGCCTATCGCCAGATGTCGCTGCTGCTGCGCCGCCCGCCGGGCCGTGAGGCGTATCCGGGCGACGTCTTCTATCTTCACTCACGCCTGCTGGAGCGCGCGGCGAAGATGAACGACGCCAACGGCAACGGCTCGCTGACGGCACTGCCGATCATCGAGACGCAGGCGGGCGACGTGTCAGCGTACATCCCGACCAACGTTATCTCGATCACCGACGGCCAGATCTTCCTCGAAACCGATCTGTTCTTCGCCGGCATCCGCCCGGCGATCAACGTCGGCCTCTCGGTAAGCCGCGTGGGTTCGTCGGCGCAGACCAAGGCGATGAAGAAGGTGTCGGGCTCGATCAAGCTCGAGCTGGCTCAGTATCGCGAGATGGCGGCGTTCGCGCAGTTCGGCTCGGACCTCGACGCCTCAACGCAGAAGCTGCTGAACCGCGGCGCACGCCTGACCGAGCTGCTGAAGCAGCCGCAGTTCTCGCCGCTGCCGTTCGAGGAGCAGACGGTGTCGATCTTCGCCGGGACCAACGGCTATCTCGACAACGTGCCTGTGCAGGACGTGGTCCGCTACGAGGCGGCGATGCTCGCGTTCATGCGCGACCAGCATGGCGACACGCTGGCGAAGATCCGCGACAGCCGCGACCTGGGCGACGACGCCAAGGCGGGTGTGAAGAGCGCGCTCGACGCGTTCGCGAAGACCTTCGCCTGATTTGATCGACCGTCGTCACCCCGGGCGCGGCCCGGGGTCCCGCTCCTGACGACGGAACATAGGCAGCGGGACGCCGGGCGAAGGCTCGGGGTGACGACAAGAGGATACGAATGGCAAGCCTCAAGGCCCTCAAGATCCGCATCGGCTCGGTGAAGTCGACGCAGAAGATCACCAAGGCGATGAAGATGGTCGCCGCGGCCAAGCTGCGCCGTGCGCAGGAGGCGGCAGTTGCCGGCCGTCCGTATGCCGAGCGGCTGGAAGCGGTGATGGCGAGCCTCGCGTCGAAGGTCGGCGTGACGGAGGGCAGCTCGCCGCTGCTCGCCGGCACCGGCCGCGATCAGGTGCATCTGCTCGTCGTCGTCACGTCCGAACGCGGCCTTGCAGGCGCGTTCAACACCAACATCGTGCGTGCGGCGCGCAAGAAGGCGGAAGAGCTCGAAGCCGCGGGCAAGACGGTGCGCTTCTACCTCGCCGGCAAGAAGGGCCGCGTGCTGCGCCGGTTCTATCCCGATGCGATCGCCGCCGATCATGAGCTTGGCCAGCACAAGGTGCTCGGGTTCGATCAGGCGCGCGAAGTGGCGGACGATCTGATCGCCAGCTACCTGCGCGGCGAATTCGACGTGGCGCACCTGTTCTACGCCAAGTTCCAGTCGGCACTGGTGCAGATCCCGACCGGCCAGCAGATCATCCCAGTCTCGGTGCCGACCGCGACGGTCGATGCGCCGAACGACGGCGGCGCCGCGGTCGAGTATGAACCTGACGAGGAGGCGATCCTCGCCGACCTGCTGCCGCGCAACGTCGCGATCCAGATCTTCCGCGCGATGCTGGAAAATGCCGCGTCCGAGCAGGGTAGCCGCATGACCGCGATGGACAATGCGACGCGCAACGCCGGCGACATGATCAAGAAGCTGTCGATCCAGTATAATCGCGCGCGGCAGGCGGCGATTACGACCGAGCTGGTCGAGATCATTTCGGGCGCCGAGGCACTGTGATTCGCGCGGGCATCCTGTTGTCGGCGGCGCTTGCCGCGGCGGGATGCAGCGGTGCGCCCGGCGCGGGCGAGCAGGCGGCAACGGACAAGGCCGCGGGCAAGACTGCATTCGTGTCCCCCAATCTGGCCGGCGGCACGTGGAGCGGCGTGTTCGCGAACCCGCAGAAGTCGATCGATAACTTCAGCCGAATTGGCCTGCGACCGGGTCCGTACGAGCAGAAGGGCGATGAGTGGCGTTCGGACGCACTGCCGACCGCGCTGACCGATCCTTCTGCCCCCGATCCGGTTATGGCGCATTTTTCCGCGGCTGGCGACAAGGGGTCGCTCGAGCGCGTCGCCTTCGTGCTCGTCGAGCCGGCGCGATCGAACGATCAGCAGGCGCGCGATCAGTTCGACGCGTGGATGAAGCAGGCGCTCGCGCAACTCGGCGTCACCGGCGGCGACACCGCAATTGAAGCGATCCACGGGCGCAAGCGGCCGACAGGATCGCTGAAAGCCGGCGCGAACTATGCCGTGCAGCGCGAGACGACCCCGCGTGAGCGTCGCCTGACGGTGACGTTCTCGCGCGCCAAGCCTATATTGAATGGTACCGAGCCGGCGACGGGCTGACACCCGGCGGACCGACGACCAAGACACCCCCTGCATTCGCAGGTACGACGAAGAAGGTAGAAGCAAGATGGCCACCGTTCTCGAAGAGCGCCCGACCATTTCGGGCAGCAACAAAGTCGGCCGTATCAGCCAAGTGATCGGCGCCGTGGTCGACGTGACGTTCGAGCAGGACCACCTGCCGGCGATCCTGTCGGCCCTGGAAACGAGCAACAACGGCCAGCGGCTGGTGCTCGAGGTTGCGCAGCACCTAGGCGAAAACACCGTCCGCACGATCGCGATGGACTCGACCGAGGGCCTGACCCGCGGCCAGAACGTGACCGATACCGGCGCGCAGATCACCGTGCCGGTCGGCCCGGCGACGCTCGGCCGCATCCTCAACGTCATCGGCGAGCCGATCGACGAGCGTGGCCCGGTCAACTCGGCCCACCACGCGCCGATCCACGCGTCGGCGCCGCTGTTCGTCGACCAGTCGACCGAGAGCTCGATCCTCGTCACCGGCATCAAGGTGATCGACCTGCTCGCGCCCTACGCAAAGGGCGGCAAGATCGGACTGTTCGGCGGAGCCGGCGTCGGCAAGACGGTGCTCATCCAGGAACTGATCAACAACATCGCCAAGGGCCACGGCGGCACGTCGGTGTTCGCGGGCGTGGGTGAGCGCACCCGCGAGGGCAACGACCTCTACCACGAGTTCCTCGACGCGGGCGTCATCGCCAAGGACGCCGACGGCAACCCGCAGACCGAGGGGTCGAAGGTGGCGCTGGTGTTCGGCCAGATGAACGAGCCGCCGGGCGCGCGTGCGCGTGTGGCGCTGTCGGGCCTGACGATCGCCGAATATTTCCGCGACGTCGAAGGGCAGGACGTGCTGTTCTTCGTCGACAACATCTTCCGCTTCACCCAGGCGGGCGCAGAAGTGTCGGCACTGCTCGGCCGTATTCCGTCGGCCGTGGGCTACCAGCCGACGCTGTCCACCGACATGGGCGCGCTGCAGGAGCGCATCACCTCGACCAATAAGGGTTCGATCACCTCGGTGCAGGCGGTGTACGTGCCTGCGGACGATCTGACCGACCCGGCGCCGGCGACGTCGTTCGCCCACTTGGACGCGACGACCGTGCTCAACCGCGCGATCTCCGAACTCGGCATCTATCCGGCGGTCGATCCGCTCGATTCGACCAGCCGCGTGCTCGAGCCGCGCGTCGTCGGCCAGGAGCATTACGAGACAGCGCGCGCCGTGCAGACGATCCTGCAGAAGTACAAGTCGCTGCAGGACATCATTGCGATCCTCGGGATGGACGAGCTGTCCGAAGAAGATAAGCTGACCGTCAGCCGTGCGCGCAAGATCCAGAAGTTCCTGTCGCAGCCGTTCCACGTTGCGGAGGTCTTCACCGGCATCGACGGCAAGTTCGTGCAGATCGAGGACACGGTCCGCTCGTTCAAGGCGGTGGTGAACGGCGAGTACGATCACCTGCCAGAGGCGGCCTTCTACATGGTCGGCGGCATCGACGACGTCGTCGCCAAGGCCGAGAAGCTGGCGCAGGACGCCTGAGCCTGCTTTGCGATCCCCGGAGCGATAGGCGTCTGGGGATTGTCGGCTGGCGGGATCGGGCCTTTGGCTTCAACCCCGCCGCCACAAGTCCTTTCCCGCCCTTCGCCCCGGCGTTGGGAAGCGAGATACAGACATGCTGCACTTCGAACTCGTCACGCCCGAACGCCTCGTCCGCAGCGAGGAGGTGTACATGGTGACCGTCCCCGGGACCGAGGGTGATTTCGGCGTTCTAGAGGGCCATGCGCCGCTGATGTCGACGATCCGCGATGGCGACCTGCTGATCCAGCGCACTGCTGGCGGCGCGGCGGAGACGATCGCGATCCGCGGCGGGTTCGCCGAGGTGAATGCGCGGGGGCTGACCGTGCTGGCCGAGCACGCCGCCTAATTCCGACACCAGCTTCATCTGGCTGCAGCTTGCGGCTTAGCTGACCAGTTCGAGCGGTTGGCTTTGGTCGAGATCGATCAGACCGTCGATCATCTCTGCGCGAAAATAGCGCGCACGTGATCGACCGCGGCCGTCAAGATCATGGATCATCCAGCCGAGGTCGATTTTTCCTGTTCCGCCGTAGGCGGTTCGGGGCGGAACGCTGCTGTCTACCATCGATACGTCAGCCTTGAAGTCTGTGAGGCCTAGATGCGCGCGACCGTCGCTTCGCGTAGCGATGACGTCCTCCCCGACCGCCGAATCGAGTTCGGCATCGAGCGTATAGGCGACGTCGCGTAGCACCAAGGCACGCTTCTGCCCGCGTGCCGTCTGCATCGTCAGCCATTCGAATGCGATTGGACGCTGTACCCAGAGGCGGCGAACGATCCACTGCGTATCCGGGCGCGTGCTGATCGCCGATAGAAGGCGCGTCGCAGCCAAGGGCGAGATGACGTCGTAGCTTATGAGATCGTCGACGAACTCCGGCCGCCGGAAGCAGGCATGCATACCACGCAGCTCGATGCGGACAGAGGTTGCTCGCGTTTTGTTCACGTGGCGTTCTTACCGCCGATTGCGGATGTTCCGGGCTGGGTTTGCGCCGTTTTTTGGAGATGTCTATCCCGGTGCGGGGGCGCGTCTGACGTATGGCTTTCCGGTGCACTTACGCACTTGGAGGACTTGCCTGATGACCATCACCGTTTCCGCGACGATCAGCGCCAAGAACACCAGCGTATCGGTGCGTGTACAGTTTCCGCGGCGCCCCGCGACCGTCTCCGCGCCACGACCGTCTAGTTGACGGATGCGGCGTCCGGCTCGGGCGGTGGCCCGCGGTAGCTAATCGTTCCATCCGGTCATGCAGATAACCGCAACGCGGCTACCGTCCCAGCGCGTCCCTATATCGGGCGAGCCCGCGCGCGAGATCGGCGATCAGATCGTCCGGATCCTCGAGGCCGATTTGGAGTCGTACGATCGGACCCGCGAAGCGCGGCGTAGTGGCCGTGCGATAGCGCTGGGGATCGACGGGTAGCGCCAGGCTCTCGAACCCCCCCCACGAGTAACCGATGCCGAAATGCTCGAGCCCGTCGATCAGCGCAGCGCGCGCCGCCTCGGTGCCGCCGTCGAGCACGAACGAGAAGAGGCCGCTCGATCCTGTGAAGTCCCGTCGGAAGATGTCGTGGGCTGGTGACGAGGCAAGGGCGGGGTGCAGGACCTGTGCGACCTCCGGCTGCTCATCCAGCCACTCCGCGATGCGTAGCGCGCTCGACTGGTGCTGCGCCATTCGCACCGCCATCGTGCGGAGCCCGCGCGACGCGAGCCACGCGTCGTCGGGGCTGGCGACTTGCCCCAGTTGAAAGCTGGTATCGCGGAGCTTGCGCCAGTGCGACGGCGCGGCAGTGACGCTGCCCAACATCACGTCGGAATGGCCGACGACATATTTGGTGCAGGCGAGGATCGACAGGTCGACACCGTGGCGGAGCGCGCGGAAGTTGAGCGGAGTCGCCCAGGTATTGTCGAGCAGCGTGGTGATGCCGCGCGCTTTTGCCGCAGCCACGATCGCTGGCACGTCCTGTACTTCGAAGGTTAGGCTGCCCGGGCTCTCCATGAAGATGGCGCGCGTGCGCTCGCCGATCAGGCCGGCGATGCCGCCGCCGATCAAAGGATCGTAGTAGCGCGTCGTGATACCGAAGCGCCGCAGCAGGCCGTCCGCCATCGCCCGCGTCGGATCGTAGGCGGTATCGGCGAGCAGCAGCTCGTCACCGGGCGACAGCACAGACAGCAGCGCCGCCGCGATCGCTGCGACGCCCGACGGATATAGAAATGTCGCTTCCGCTCCCGGCTCTAGCTCGGTCAGCGCATCGGCAAGGCTCCACTGCGTGGGGCTGCCGCGTCGGCCGTAGAACAGGCGGTGGTGCGTATCACGGCCGCCCCCGGCGCGCAGCTCGGCGACCGAGCCGTAGAGATGCGTCGAGGCGCGCCACACCGGTGGATTGACGATGCCCTGCGTCCATTCGGCACGTCGCCCAGCGGCGACGACACGCGTGGCATCGCGGATCGGCCGATCGTCGTCGCTCAAGCGCCCGTCTCCTTCGGGGTCGTCGGATCGCTACCCCATTCGGCCCAGCTTCCGTCGTAAATTGGTACGCCGCGACCGAGGAGATGCGCGGCGAAGGCGATTACCGCCGCGGTCACACCCGAACCGCAGGTTGCGATCATGGGCCGATCGAGGTCGATCCCGACATCGGCAAACAGTGCGCGAAGGTCATCAACAGATTTCCACGTGCCGTTGGGCTTGAAGAAGGCGGCGTAGTGAAGGTTGATCGCACCGGGCATATGGCCGGGTACCACGCGGGGTCTTGGCTCCGCCTCGGTACCGGCGAAGCGGGCGGGCGAGCGGGCATCGACGATCTGCGTATGGCGCTCCGCCTGCGCCGCCTTCATCGTCGCCAGGTCGACGATACCGTTGCCGCGCGCACGAACGGTGACGTGCCGCGGCTTCGGACCGGATGTGTCCTGCGCGATCGGCCGACCCTCCGCACGCCATTTTGCAAGGCCGCCGTCGAGCAGCGCCACGTCGTTCATTCTGAAGCTGCGCAGCATCGCCCAGCCGCGCGCCGCGCTATGGTGAGGCGCGTTATCGTATAGGATGATCCGGGTTCCATCGCCGAGGCCGAGTTTCGCCATCCGGCTCGCGAATTTCTCCGCCGGCGGCAGCATCATCGGCAGATCCGATGCCGTATCCGCCAGATCGGCGAGGTCGAGAAATACCGCACCAGGAATATGCGCGTGCTCGAACTCGGCCCGGGGATCGCGCGCCTCCGTGGGCAGGAACCAACTGGTGTCGGCGATGCGGATGTCGCGCGCGTCGAGCGTGTCGGCGAGCCACTGGGTGGAGACGAGCGGAGTCATCACGCATCAATAGCCGCCATCGTGGCCACGATTGAACCCCTGTCATAGTGAGAGCGATAGCTGGCAGGCGACATGGTGGCGCGGAGCGTTCGCGCCGCCTATCTGTCGCGGCATGACACTTCACCTTGGACAGACCAGCGCGCTTCCCGCCACGCCGGAAGAAGCGGTGCTGGATTACGTGCCGAACCCACGGCCCGGCCGCACGTATCTCGTGCGGTTCGCGGCACCGGAATTCACGTCTTTGTGCCCGGTAACGGGGCAGCCCGACTTCGCGCACATCGTGATCGACTACGTGCCCGGCGACACGATCGTCGAATCGAAGTCACTCAAGCTGTTCCTCGGCAGCTTCCGCAATCATGCTGCGTTCCACGAGGATTGTACCGTCGGCATCGGCGAGCGGCTGGTCGCCGAAATGGCGCCGCGGTGGCTGCGCATCGGCGGTTACTGGTATCCGCGCGGCGGCATTCCGATCGACGTGTTCTGGCAGAGCGCGGCGCCGCCCGCAGATCTTTGGCTGCCGGATCAGGGCGTCCCGTCGTATCGGGGGCGCGGCTGATCGACTTTTGCGACGTGGCGTTGTTGCATCGCAACATCGTGTGCAACCAACTGCGGCGCCACCGGTTGTCTGGCTGAGTAACCCGTGAATGGGTCGGTAAGCGAAGGCATTGAACGATGAACGAAAAGGCACAGGCGATCGGCGTTGGCCACCTTGCCCTCATCGGTAATTTTCTGCCGCGCAAATGTGGCCTCGCGACGTTCACCACGGATACGTTCAATGCGCTAACGGGGCGGTTCCCCGATCTCACTGTCGACGTCTATGCGATGGACGATCATCCGGGTCGCTACAGCTATCCCGACTCGGTGACCGGCACGATCGCACAGAACGATCTCGCGGCCTATCTCGAGACGGCACGGCGGATCGAGGCGTCGGGCGCGCAGGCGATTTGGCTGCAGCACGAATATGGTATCTACGGTGGGCCGGCGGGCGAACACATCCTTGCGTTGCTCGATCGCACCACGCTGCCGCTGATCGTGACGCTCCACACCGTGCTTGAGAAGCCGAGCCACGACGAGCGCGTGGTGATGGAGGCGCTGCTGCGCCGGGCAGCGAAGATCGTCGTCATGGCAGAGCGCGGGCGCGAAATTCTGACGCGTGTCTATGGTGCGAACCCGCGGTCGATCGTCAACATCCCGCATGGCGTTCCCGACCGTGTCTTTGCCGACCCCGCCGCGTTCAAGCCGCGGTTCGGCTGGCAGGGCCGGCAGGTCATCCTCACGTTCGGCCTGCTAGCGCCGGGCAAAGGGATCGAAACGGTGATCGAGGCGCTGCCGGCGGTCGTCGCGCAGCATCCCGACGCGATGTACGTGGTGCTCGGCGCGACGCATCCCAATCTCGTCGCGCACGAGGGCGAGAAGTATCGCGACAGCCTGAAGGCGCTCGCCGGCGAGAAGGGCGTGGCGGACAATGTCGCCTTCATCGACGCTTTCGTCGAGCAGGACGATCTAATCGATTACCTTCAGGCGGCGGACATCTACGTTACGCCGTATCTTAACCCGGCGCAGATCACGAGCGGCACGCTGTCCTACGCGGTCGGTGTCGGCAAGGCGGTGATCTCGACGCCGTACGTGCACGCGACCGAGATCCTCGCGGATGGCCACGGCGTGCTCGTCGACTTCCGCGATTCGACGGCGTTCTCGCGTGAGATCAACGATCTGCTCGGCAGCGAGCGCAATCGCACGCGCCTGTCCTCGCGAGCCTATGCCCGCGGCCGCACGATGACGTGGTCGCGCGTGGCGGAGCGCGCGATGAGCGAATTGGAGGCGATCGTCGACGGTCAACCCAAGCGGATCGTGCCCGCGAGTGCGCCCAAGGTGCTGTCGCCCGATATCGCCGCAGTCGAGCGGATGAGCGATGCGACGGGCATGCTTCAGCATTCGATCTACTCGGTGCCCGATCGACGCCACGGCTATTGCATCGACGATAACGCGCGCGCGCTGATCCTGATGAACGCGGTGGACAACCTCGACGACGTCGTGCGCGACAAATGGACGACGATCTACGCCTCGTTCGTCCAATATGCCTGGAACCCCGACAAGCGGCGCTTCCGCAACTTCATGAACTATGACCGTACGTGGTGCGAGGACTGCGGATCGGAGGATTCGAATGGCCGCGCGCTCTGGTCGCTCGGCGTCACGGCGCGCGATGCGCGGACGCGCAAGCATCGCGACTGGGCGACGATGATGTTCGACACGACCGCGAGTCTCGCGCTCGAGCTCGGCAGCCCGCGCGCGCAGGCGTTCGCGATGCTCGGCGCCGCCGCGATGCTCGAGGCATCGCCGGGCCACCAACTCGCCCGCTCGATCCTGGAGCGCTTCCCGGACGAGCATGTCGCGTTGCTCGACGAAGCGCGGCGACCGAACTGGGTGTGGTTCGAGATCGTCCTCGCCTACGACAATGCGCGCCTCCCTGAGGGGCTGATCCGCGCCGGCATGGCGCTTGATCGCCGCGATCTGATTGCGGTTGGTGTCGAGACGCTCGAATGGATTATCAGTCGGCAGAAGAGCCCCGCCGGGCATTTTCGCGCAATCGGCTCGGAAAGCTTCGGGCGCCCTTATGCCGAGCCGCTGCCGTTCGATCAACAGCCGCTTGAGGCACAGGCGACGATCGATGCCTGCTGTGCGGCATTCGCGGCGACGGGTGAGCAGCGCTGGCGTGACGAGGCGGAGCGCGCGTACGGCTGGTATCTCGGGCTCAACGAACTCGATCTGCCATTGGCGACGATGCATGACGGCGGCTGCTTCGACGGGCTGATGCCGACCGGCCTCAATCGCAACCAGGGTGCAGAATCGATCCTTGCGCTGCAATTGTCGAGCTGTGCGATTTCGGGGCTATCAAAGGCGACCCAAGGCATGGCAGGGGCCGACCGCGCTGTCGCGTAAGCCCCGCTTGCGCGTCGCCTGCTGACGACAACGCGAGGCTTTCTTGGACCTGTTCAATCATCAGCTGCGGCTGCATGCCGATCCTTCGCGCGTCGTGGTGCGCCCGTTCCACATCCCGTGGTCTGCGACCAACGGACAGGGGCAGAGCCGGGCCGAGCGCATGATCGCCGAGGTGCTCGAGATGTCGCCGCGCGAGGCGAGCGAGCAGCTTGCGGCGGTGCTCAAGGATTTCGAGGCGCGCCACTGGCAGACGCGCCGCGTGTTCATGACGCGGTACGACGACATGGCCGAGCAGATGGGGCTCGATGGCAGCAACATCGGTGACGAGAAGCGGCAGCTGATTGGTGCCTATTTCTGCCACGAGTACAGCTACGCCGCCGCCGCGCTGATGAACCCGAGCGCCGTGCCCCATTTCGACCAGTCGGGCATGCCGCCGGGCTCGCAGCGCATCCTGATGAGCCTGCGCGCGGTGGGCGAGGGGCACATCTCGTCCGTCGCCTTTCGTGAAGGCATCATCGGCGAGGACAACGAACTTCGCCTCGCGCCCGAGCCACCCTTCGCCACCGCGGCCGACGCGCCGGGGATCGACGGTGACGAGATGCCGAGCGGGCCGATCACGGTGCATCGCCATCGCGATTCGACGCTGTCGGGCACGGTCATCTTTCCGATCACCGAGGCGCAGTCGAAGGGGTTGGAGGACCTGCGCCTCGTCCACTTCACGCACGACGACGGCACGATCGAGTGGCTCGGCACCTATACCGCGTACAACGGCGCGAGGATCCAGTCCGAGCTGCTTCGCACCCGCGACTTCCGCAGCTTCGATCTCTTGCCGATGACGGGTACGGCGGCGCGCAACAAGGGGATCGCGCTGTTTCCGCGCACGGTGAACGGCGAATATCTTTCGATCGGGCGGCAGGACGGCGAGAACCTGTATCTGCTGCGCTCCGATCGGCTTGATCATTGGGACGATGGCGAGCTGATCCTGACGCCGGTGTTTCCGTGGGAGCTGGTGCAGATCGGCAATTGCGGCCCGCCGATCGAGGTGGACGAGGGCTGGCTGCTGCTGACGCACGGGGTCGGCGCGATGCGCAAATATTCGATCGGCGCGGCGCTGCTCGACAAGGATGATCCGTCCAAGGTGCTCGGCCGGACGCGCGAACCGATCCTCGCCGCCGCGGACCAGGACCGCGAGGGCTATGTGCCCAACGTCGTCTATACCTGCGGCGCGATGCGGCACGGCGACAAATTGTTCATGCCGTACGGCATCGCGGACAGTTCGGTCGGCTTCTCCTTCGTCGATATCAAGCAGCTGATCGCGCGGATGTGACGGCGGCGGCGCGGCGCGTGGCGCGGTAGAGCCAAGCGACCAGCACCGCGAACAGCAGCGCGCCGCCACCGGCCGCGAGCGGCGCGAAGCCGTCGTCGACCACCGCCAGCGGCGCGTCGCTGCCCGAAAGCGCGACGATGCCGGCGAAGGCGACGCCCCACAGGCTCTCGCCGACGATCATGCCGGTCGCAATCAGCGTTCCCATCCGCTCCGCGCGCTCGGGATCGGCGGTGCGCCGCGCCCAGCGATCGTAGACCGCGCCGATCAGCGCGCCGAGCACGACCGGAAGGATGACTGCCATCGGCAGGTAGATGGCGATCCCGATCGCCAGCGGCGGCAGGCGCATCCGGCCGAGCTTGCCGAGTATTTCGTCCATCACGACGAAGATTGCCCCCGCGAGCGCGCCCCAGCCAAGCATCGACCAGTTGAGGTCGCCCCCGAGCACACCCTTGGCGAGCGAGGAGATGAGCCCCGCCTGCGGCGCGGCGAGCGCGTTGGGCCCGGCCCCCGGCGCGCCGGCAAAGCCGAAGGCGGTGTTGAGCAGATCGAGCACCGGCGGCACCACGATCGAGCCGAAGATCACACCGATCACCAGTGCCACCTGCTGCTTCCACGGCGTCGCGCCGACGAGTTGCCCGGTCTTCAGATCCTGCAGATTGTCGTTCGCGATCGTCGCGATGCCGAACACCAGACCGGTAACGATCAGCGCGTAGGCGACGAGCGACGCCGTGGTATCCGCCGGCAGATCGCGGCCGAACAGCCCGACGAGCAGCAGGGAGGCGGCGATGATCGAGAGGATGCCGATCCCCGACACGGGCGAGTTCGACGCGCCGATCAGCCCGGCCATATAGCCGGTCACCGTCGCGATCATCAGCCCGATCACGACGACGAAGACGAGCGCGCCGCCCACCAGCAACGCTGCCGAGCCGGCGATTGGCCCAACCGACGCCACGCTCCACAGCAGCCATGCAATCGGCACGAGCAGCGCCGTGGCGACCCCGGCGACGACGCCGATCGGCAGATCCTGTTCCTGCAGCGCAAGCGTCTCGCCCGAGTGCCGCGCCCGGCTGGCGGCGAGCGCCGATACCACGCCGCCGACCACCGGGCGCGCGATGCGCAGCAGCGTCCATACCGCCGCAACGCCAATCACCCCGGCGCCGAAGAAGCGCACGTCCTGGCGGAACACCGCGCCTGCCCAATCCTCTACGCTGCCCGGCATCGGCTGTGCGGCGGTGAGGATCGGCAGCAGGATGAATCAGGCGGTGACGAGGCCGACGAGCTGCGCGATCCCGACCGAGAGGCCGACCAAATGACCGACGCCGAAGAGTGCGAAGGACAGCCCGCCCGATACGCCGCTCGCGCCGGCGCCGACGCGGAACCAGCTACCAACCTCCGCCGCGGCGAGCCGCATCTGCGTGAGGATCGCGAAGCCTGCGGAGGCGACGCTGCCGAGGATCAGCAGCCGAAGTCCGGCGGCGCTCTCGGCCGCGCCTTCGTGCGAGGCGGATCCGATCTGAAGCACTTCGGCAGCGGCGCGACCTTCGGGATAGGGCAGCTCGCCCTCGACGACGAGCGCGCGGCGCAACGGCACCGAGAACATCACGCCCAGCGTGCCGCCAAGCGCCGTGATCCCCGCCGTCAGCAGAAACGGAAAGCCCTGCCACCAGCCGATGATGACGAGCCCGGGAAGGACGAAGATGATCGCCGCGAGCGTGCCCGCCGCGCTGGCGATGGTCTGGACGATATTGTTCTCAAGGATCGACGATCCGCTAAACTGGCGCAGGGTCGCCATCGAGATGACGGCCGCCGGGATCGACGTCGCGAAGGTGAGCCCGACCTTGAGCCCGAGATAGACGTTCGCGGCGGTGAACAGCAGCGTGATGATCCCGCCCAAGATGACGCTGCGGAGCGTGAGTTCGGCGAGCGGCTTGGCAGGTTCGATCATTCGCCCGGTGTTGCACAATATTGCTGAAGCGCAAGGGGGCGCCAGTTGGCGCGCTACGCCAACCCTTGGCGGTGCAGGCGGCGGGGCGGACCAAAGCTCGTGCCCGAAAATAGGCAAGCGTCTGTGATAGCGTCGGAAAAGATGTTGGCATGGTAGGTGCAAAGCGTTCGGCACGGCGACGCAAACCGCCGCAAACGACGGAGCCCCAACATGACTGCCCAGAACCAGAAGCTCGCTGCCCCCAAGGACAATCTGCTGGGTATCTGCAATGCGTTGGGCGAGGATTTCGGCTTCAATCCGCTGTGGCTTCGGCTGGCGCTTGGCTGTGCCTTCGTGATCCAGCCGATCAACGTGGTGATCGGCTACTTCGCGCTCGGCCTTGTCGTTCTCGTCTCACGCCTCGCCTTTCCGGATGCGCGTACGGCGAAGCCCGAAACAACGGCCGTCGCGCCGACGGTGCCCGCATCGGCGGATAGCCGCGAGCAGGTTTTCAAGTACGCCAAGGCTGCATGAAAAAATGGCCCGGCAATCCGTCTCCGGATGCCGGGCCAGTCACCCCCGCGCTTGGGTCGGAGGCTTGGGTCGCAGTGCCGTGATGCAGTGATCGAGCCCAGCTCGCATCCCCCCGGCGGGGGGGGCAACGAACAAATCCTCGCCTTTCGCCGCGCTATCGACAGCCGTCCTGCGACCCCCTAGGCGCTTGGCCGCGCAACAAGAGGGGCGGCGATGGCGGGCGCATTGCGGGTGGCTTTGGCAGGATTGGGCACGGTCGGCGGCGGCGTGATCCGCGTGCTCGAGGCCAATCGCGATCTCATTACGCGTCGGGCTGGGCGAGCGATCGAGATCGTCGCGGTATCGGCGCGGGATCGCCACAAGGATCGCGGCGTCGACCTGTCAGGCTTCGAGTGGGTTGACGATACGACGGCGCTTTCGCAGTGCAACGCGGACGTGGTTGTCGAGCTTGTCGGGGGGGCGGACGGCCCCGCGCTTGCACTGGCGCGCGCCACCTTGGCCGCGAACAAGGGGTTAGTCACCGCCAACAAGGCGATGCTCGCGCATCACGGTCTCGAACTGGCGCAGGCGGCGGAGAGCGGGGGCGCCCCGCTGAAGTTCGAGGCCGCGGTCGCGGGCGGCATCCCCGTCATCAAGGGGCTACGTGAGGGCGCAGCGGCGAATGCGATCAGCCGCGTCTACGGCATCCTCAACGGCACATGCAATTTCATCCTCAGCAAGATGGAAGCCGAGGGTCGCGATTTCGCCGACGTCCTTGGCGAAGCGCAGGCGCTCGGTTTCGCCGAGGCCGACCCGTCGTTCGACATCGACGGGGTCGACGCCGCGCACAAGCTGTCGATCCTGTCATCGATCGCATTCGGCACGCGCCCGTCGTTCGGCACCGTCGCGGCAAGCGGCATCCGTCACGTCATTGCCGCCGATATCGCCGAGGCGGCGGCATTGGGGTATCGCGTGCGGCTGGTCGGCATGGCCGAGGCGGGTGGCGGCGGGCTTTTCCAGCGCGTCCATGCGCATCTGGTGCCCAACGATCACCCGCTGGCGCACGTCACCGGGTCGACCAACGCGGTGGTGGCGGATGGCAATTTCGTCGGCCGACTACTCTTTCAGGGCGCGGGTGCGGGCGACGGGCCGACGGCGAGCGCAGTTGTGGCCGACCTCATCGACATCGCGCGCGGCGAATATGGCCCGCCCTATGCCATGCCGGCCGCGTCGCTCGCCGACATGCCGGCCGCGGCGGCGGGCGAGCGTCGCGGCCGCGCCTATCTCCGCTTCACCGTTGCCGATCGCGTTGGCGTGCTGGCGGAGATCGCGGCGGCGATGCGCGACGCCAACGTGTCGATCGAGAGCCTGATTCAGCGCGCCGCCGCAGCAGACGGCACGGCCCTTGTCGCGATCGTCACGCACGAGGCGCCCGAGGCTAACGTGGCCGCGGCGCTTGAACGGCTGCGCGGATCACAGAGCCTGTCGGGCGAGCCGCTGTGGATGCATATCCTCGATTGAAGAGCGGCGCCGGGCCGCTCAGTTGCGCCCGGCGAACATGAACGCCGCGGCGCCGACGAGGCAGGCGAACGCGCCCGCGTGCCGCCAGCTCAGCTGCTCGCCGAGCACCGCGACCGAGAAGACGCCGAACACCAGCAGCGTAATCACCTCCTGCGTGATTTTTAGCTGACCGCCCGTCCAGCCGTGTGCGAAGCCGATGCGATTGGCGGGCACCGCAAAGCAATATTCGACAAAGGCGATGCCCCAGCTGATCAGGATCACGATCGGTAGCGGCTTGGCCATCCCGCCCTTCAGATGCCAGTACCAGGCGGTCGTCATGAAGACGTTCGATACGACGAGCAGCGCGAGCGTAGGCATCGCCAGGGCTGTAGCGCGCTTCCCGGTCCCGGAACAGCAGCGCTACAGAAAACTGTAGGGATCGACGTCCACCGCGACGCGCACCTTGGCGGGCCAGTCGAGCGCGCCCAGCCAGCCACGGATCACGTCCTGCACGTCGAGTGCGCGGCGTGCGTGGACAAGCAGCCGGAAGCGATGGCGACCGCGCAGCATCGCGAGCGGGGCGGGGGCGGGGCCGTAGACGTGCATGCCGTCGACCTGCGGCGCGGCGCGGCCGATCGCCTGCGCCACGTCCTTCGCGCAGCCCTGATCCTCGCTCGACACGATGATCGCGGCGTAGCGGCCGAACGGCGGCGCGCCGGCATCCTGCCGCGCCTCGATCTCGGCGGCGTAGAAGGCGTCGGCGTCGCCGGTAATCAGCGCCTGCATCACCTGCGCGCCGGGGCTGTGCGTCTGGATGAAGACGCGTCCCGGCTTCTCTCCGCGGCCGGCACGGCCCGATACCTGGCGGATCTGCTGGAAGGTCCGCTCGGCGGCACGCAGGTCGCCGCCCTCGAGCCCAAGATCGGCGTCGATCACGCCGACCAGCGTCAGATTGGGGAAATGATAGCCCTTGGTGACGAGCTGTGTGCCGACGACGATGTCGATCGCGCCAGCCTCCATCCGGCCGACGAACTCGGCCGCCTTGGCCGGCGACCAGATCGTGTCCGACGTGACGATCGCGACGCGCGCCTCGGGGAACAGCGCGGACACCTCGTCGGCGATGCGCTCGACGCCTGGCCCGCACGCGACCAGGCTGTCCTCCTCGCCACATTCGGGGCAGGCGCGTGGGATCGGTTCGATATGGCCGCAATGGTGGCAGGCGAGCCGGCGCGTCAGCCGGTGCTCGACCATCCACGCGGTACAATTGGGGCATTGAAAGCGATGGCCGCAGTGCCGGCACAAGGTGAGCGGCGCGTAGCCGCGGCGGTTGAGGAACAGCAGCGATTGCTCACCGCGCGCGAGCGTTTCCTCCAGCGCGACGACCAGCGGCGGTGCGATCCACCGCCCGCGATCGGGCTTATGCTCGAGCAGATCGATCGCCTCGATCGCGGGGAGCTCGGCCGCGCCGTATCGGCCGGGCAGCTTGACCTCGGCGTAATTGCCGAGCGTGACCTGTTGGCGCGTTTCGATCGCCGGCGTCGCCGAAGCGAGGATCACCGGACATTCCTCGAACTTGCCGCGCATCACCGCGACATCGCGCGCGTGATAGTGGACGCCGTCCCCCTGCTTGAAGCTCGTCTCGTGCGCCTCGTCGACGACGATGAGGCCGAGATCGGCGTACGGCAGGAACAGCGCCGATCGCGCGCCGACGGTAACCAGCGCCTCGCCGCTGGCGATCGCGCGCCACGCGCGGCGGCGTTGGGTGGAGCGCAAGCCCGAATGCCAGGCCACCGGCTCGCAGCCGAAGCGATCGTGAAAGCGCTTGAGAAACGGCTCGGTCAGCGCGATCTCGGGCAGCAGCACCAGCACTTGGCGGCCGGCACGGATCGCCTCGGCCACCGCTTCGAAATAGACCTCGGTCTTGCCCGACCCCGTCACGCCGTCGAGCAGCGTCGGGCGGAAAGCCTTGGCGACGACGTCGCGCGCCAATGTGCCAGCGGCGTGCTGTTGATCGTCTGCCAGGGTCGGCGGCGCATGATCCGGATCGGGCACGGGATAGGGGCTGTCGATATCGACTTCGACCGGTTCGATCGCACCGATCTTGCACAGGCCGCGGATGACGCCATCGGACACGTCGGCGATCGTCGCCAGTTCGCGGATCAGGCCCTGACGGTCGCCGATCCGTTCCAGCGCCTGTGCGCGTTGCGGGGTAAGGCGCTCGGGAACGAGGCCAGTTGCGCGATATTCGGTGACGACGCGCGCGCCTTCGAGCGCGGAGGTTGACGACAGCGCCATGCGCACCACCGCCGCCGGCGGCGCGAGATAATAATCGGCGGTCCATTCGACCAGCCGGCGCAGCGCGGGGCGCAGCGGCGGCACGCTGGCGACACCCATCAGGTTGCGCAGGCGGTTGTCGCCGACCTCCGCGTCCGACGGCAACCGCTCGGGTTCCCACACCACGCCGAGCAGCTGGCGCGGCCCGAGCGGCGCGACCACGATCGAGCCGGGCTCGACCGCCATGCCATGCGGCACGCGATAATCGAGCGGCCCAAGGGCGGAATTGAGGACGAGAACACGGGCGCGAGACATCGCATGGGCATATGGGGCGCAGGCGACTCGGAGGAAAGGCAATGGTAAAGCCCGCCGCGTGGAAGATCTGCCCGACCTTTATGCCGCTCACCTCCTGCGCGATCGCCGCCGCTCGGTTCACACCGTCCGCGCCTATCGCGCCACCACGGCGCGGCTGATCGGCTTTCTCGGCCGCCACTGGGGATGCAGCGTCGATCGCGCGGCGTTGTCGGCGACCAGCGCGTCCGATCTGCGTGCCTTTTTGGCGCAGCGGCGCGGCGACGGCCTGTCGAACGCGTCCGCGGCGCGCGAGTTGTCGGCGGCACGCGATTTCCTTGGCTGGGCGAACGGGGAGGGCGGTCGCCCGGCGTTGAAGGGGCCGCGCGTGCGCAAGGGCGTGCCGCGGCCGATCGCGCCGCACGAGGCGCTCGCGCTTGCCGAGGAAGTCGCCGCCGGATCGCGCGTCGATTGGGTCGGCAAGCGCGACTGGGCGCTGCTGCTGCTCCTTTATGGTGCTGGCCTGCGGATCGGCGAGGCGCTCGCGCTCACCGGGTCGGCGCTGCCGCTCGGCGAGACGATCACCGTGACGGGCAAGCGCGACAAGATGCGCATCGTCCCGCTGCTGCCGCAGGTTCGTGAAGCGATCGAGGCCTATGTAGCGGCGGTGCCGTCGGCGCTGGCGCACGACATCCCGCTGTTCCTCGGGCTGCGCGGCGGTCCGCTCGCACCCGGGGTGGTGCGCGCCAGCGTACGAACGGCGCGGGCGACGCTCGGCTTGTCGGATCGCACGACCCCGCACGCGCTGCGTCACTCGTTCGCAACGCATCTGCTGGGTCGCGGCGCGGACCTGCGCGCGCTTCAGGAACTGCTCGGCCATGCCAGCCTCGGCTCGACACAGATCTACACGGCGGTCGATGCGGCGCATCTGCTCGACGTCTATCGCAACGCGCACCCGCGTGCTTGAACGGCGATGCGCCTCTGGCATGCCGGGCACCCCATCGCTATGTGGTTTCACCTGATACCAGGAGATCGTGATGCGCGTCGGCGTGCCTAAGGAAATTAAGAATCACGAATATCGCGTCGGCCTCACGCCCGGTGCGGTGCGCGAATATGCCGCGCGCGGCCATGAGGTGCTGGTCGAGACGGGCGCCGGCACGGGCATCGCGGCGGACGACGAGGCCTATGTCGCCGCCGGCGCGCGGATCGTGCCGACTGCGCAGGAGGTGTTCGCCGAGGCGCAGATGATCGTGAAGGTCAAGGAACCGCAGCCGAGCGAGTGGGTGCAGCTGCGCGAGGACCAAATCCTTTTCACCTATCTTCACCTCGCCCCGGATCCCGAGCAGGCGAAGGGCCTGATGGCGTCGGGCGTGACGGCTGTCGCCTATGAAACGGTGACCGATCGGTTGGGCGGGCTGCCGCTGCTCGCGCCGATGAGCGAGGTCGCCGGCCGGTTGTCGATCGAGGCGGCCGGCGCGGCGCTGAAGGCGTATAATGGCGGCCGCGGCGTGCTTCTCGGCGGCGTACCGGGGGTTGCGCCAGCGCGCATCGTCGTGCTCGGCGGCGGCGTCGTCGGCACGCATGCGGCGCGCATGGCCGTCGGCCTGGGCGCCGAGGTGACGATCGTCGACCGCTCGATCCCGCGGCTGCGTCAGCTCGACGAGCTGTTCCAGGGTCGCGTGCGCACCCGCGTCTCGACGCTCGAGGCGATCGAGCACGAGATCAGCGAGGCGGACGCAGTGATCGGCGCGGTGCTCATCCCCGGCGCCTCGGCACCGAAGCTGGTGACGCGGACGATGCTCGGCCACATGAAGCGCCGCGCGGTGCTGGTCGATGTCGCGATCGACCAGGGTGGCTGCTTCGAGACGAGCCATGCGACGACGCACGCCGACCCGACCTACGAAGTCGACGGGGTGATCCACTATTGCGTCGCGAACATGCCCGGCGCGGTGCCGCTGACGTCGAGCCACGCGCTCAATAACGCGACGCTGCCCTATGGCCTGGCGCTTGCCGACAAGGGCGTGGCTGCGTGCGATGGGGATCCGGGGTTGAAGGCGGGCCTGAACGTGCAGGGCGGCCGTATCGTCAACGAGGCGGTGGCCGAGAGCCTGCGCTGATCGCCCTGCCCGCGGGCGCTTATCGACGAACAGGAAAAAAGCCTCGATCCGGTTGGCCGGGTCGGGGCTTTTTGCTGAGCCTAGCGCGTGGTTGGCCGGCGCTCAGATTGGCCCGGTCGTACACACCACCCGTCTAGCCACGGAGAGGGTGTCCGACCGGGCCTGAACCTAAACCCTTACCAGGGCTTCAGTTCGGTGCCGTAGATAAGCGCGAGAATGAAAGCGAGCATGACGAACTCCCTAGTTATTAGCGTCGCTGGGACGCCCGCTCGAATTAACAACTTATTTACCTTTTCGCAATCGCTTGTCCGCGCCTGTCGCTGTGCCGCGACGGGACGACGTGCTTAAGAGTATCTTCAATCTTCGCGCGCTAGCGTCGCCGCTATGTCCGCTTCTGGCTACAACACCATCGTCGCCGCGCCCGAGCGCCGCGCCGGTATCACGCCGCCGAAAGCAGCGGCCTATCGCCCGACGTGGCGGTTCGTTGTGCTGGCCGCGATCGACAATTTCGCCGCGCTTCGACGGCACGTAGGCTGCGCTCGTGCCGAAACGCTGGTCAGCGATGTCACTAGTCGGCTGAGCGTAGAGATTCCCGCGCTGCGCTTCGCGCTGGCGGGGCGCGACATGATCGAGCTGACGTTCGAGGGTGATTTCGCGGAGGAGGTCGACCGTACGATCGACCGGCTACGTCGCGCGTGTGAACCACCGTTCGATCTCGACGGGGAGCAGCACGAGATTGACGTCGTCTTCGGTGCCGCGATCGGTCGCGCGACGCAGGTTGATGACGTGCGATTGATCGAGGAGGCCGAGGCAGCGCTGGCCGAGGCACGCGCGCTGCGCAAACCGGTAACGCATGACGTGACCGGACCGGGCGGGCGCGAGGCGCGCCGACTGGTCGATGAGTTGCGCGTCGCCGTCGACGAAGACCAGCTGCTGCTGCTCTATCAGCCCAAGATCAACGTTCGGCGGCAGGAGGTGTGCAGTGCCGAGGCGCTGCTCCGCTGGCGCCATCCCGAGCGCGGCCTGGTGCTGCCGGGTGATTTCATCGCCGCCGCCGAGGACGGCGGGGTAATCGACCTGTTGACCTTGTGGACGATTCGTCGCGCGATCGCCGATCAGCGACGGCTGCAGGCGGGCGGCCACGATCTGCGCATCTTTATCAATATCTCCGGCCAGCTGCTCGCTGACGTCGCGTTCGTCCAGGCTGCCTGCCGGCTGGTCGCGGAGGCCGATGCTAAGCTCGGGTTCGAGGTGACCGAAACCTCGGTGATCCGCGACCCGCAGTCCGCGATCGCCAATCTCCAGCGTTTCGCCGATATCGGCATCGTCATCGCGATCGACGATTATGGTGCCGGCCTCTCCAGCCTTGCCTATCTCAAGCAGTTGCCCGCGCGCGAACTGAAGATCGACAAGCTGTTCGTCACGCAATTGACCAGTTCAAATCGCGACCCGCTAATCGTCCGGTCGACGATCGATCTTGCGCATGCGCTGGAGATGGAGGTTGTTGCGGAAGGGGTGGAGACGCACGCGTCGCTCGCGCTGCTCACCGTGATGGGATGCGACATGGTGCAGGGGTTCCTGATCAGCCGGCCGATCGCGATCGAGGCTCTGGAAACGTTCCTCGACGAGGATCGTCATCATCAGGCGCCGCAGGACACACGTGCCTCGTTCAATCGACTGGCGACGGTCTGGAAGCGCGGGTGACATCGCCTCGCCTGCGTTTGGCAGGTCTGCTGGCAGTACCGCTGCTGCTCACCGCCGCATCCAATCCGCGTGCCGCGACCGATCAGCGTTTCGAGGCGATGACGGCGCAGATCAAGGCCGAGATGCTCGCCAATCCCAATCGCGCCATCGCCGGCGCTCAGGGTGCGCTGGCCTATGGCAAGCGCGCCAAGTCGCCGCGAATGGAGGCGACCGCGCTGTGGCTGCTCGGTGAGGGCTATAGCCGGATCGTGGAACTGGATCGGGCGCGCCCGTTACTCGCGGCGGCGCGCACGCTGGTCGAGACCGCCGCGCCCGGCTCGCAGCTCCATGCCGACATTCTCCTGTCCGAAGGCGGCGTGCTGAATGCGGCAGGCGAGGTGGGCCGTGCGCTGGCCGATTTGCGACAGGCGCACGATCTTTTCGTCCGCTCGCGCGACACGCGTAGCCAGGCCAAGGCGTTGATCATGATCGCGCTGGTCCACGCCAACGGCAACGATCACACCGGTGCGCTGCGTTATTTCGGCGAGGCGCGAGAGGCCTATCGCGTCGATCGCGGGCTGCTGGTGGCGATCTACAACGGACGCGGATCGGCGCTGAAGGAGCTCGGCCGATTGCGCGAGGCGTCGATCGAGCTCGAGCGGGCGCTGGCGATCGCCCGCGAGATGAAGAGCCCGCTGCTCTACGCGCTGATCCTCAGCAATCTTGCCGATGTACGCTTGGCGCGTCACGATCTGGTCGCAGCCGACCGCACGATCGCGCAGGGGCTTGATCTAACCAGGCGGCCCGATGCCGCGGCATATCGACCGATCTTCATCGCCCTGGCGGCGCAGGCGGCGTTCGAGCGCGGCCAGATCGCCCGCGCGCGCGATCTGATCGAGCAGCGCTTCGCTGGCACCGATCTCGCCGCGACGATGCTTCCGGATCGTCCGGCGCACGACGTTGCCTATCGCATCTATACCCGGCTGGGGCTCAGCGATCGTGCCCTGCCGCATCTCGCGGCGCTCAAGCGGCTCGACGATCAGGCAACCGCAACCGTCCGTTCCACTACTGCCGCCATCGCCGGCGCGCGGTTCGATTTCGCCAACCAGGAGCTGCGCATTTCGCAGTTGAAGGCGGCCGACTTGCAAAAAAGCGTCGCCTTCGAACAGGCCCGGGTACGGACGCAACGCCTGATCTTCCTCGGGATTGCGGGCGCGACGGCACTGATCATCGCCTTGCTCGGCTTCGGCCTGTTCACGTTGCGGCGCAGCCGTGATGCGCTGGCCGTGTCGAACACCAAGCTTGGCAAGGCGCTGACGGCGAAGACCGAATTCCTCGCCACGACCAGTCACGAGATACGCACGCCGCTGAACGGCATACTCGGCATGACGCAGGTCATGCTCGCCGATCCAAAGACGGACAGTGCGACGCGTGATCGGCTATCGGTTGTTCACGGTGCCGGCGTGACGATGCGCGCGCTGGTCGACGATATTCTCGACGTCGCAAAGATGGAAACGGGAAAGATGACGATCGAGGAGGCGCCCGCTGACGTGCGCCGGACGATCGTCGAAGCGGCGCGGATGTGGGAGGACCAGGCGCGCGCCAAGGGCCTGTCCTTCACACTCGACCTTTCGGAAGGCCCCGCATGGGTGGTGACCGATCCGACGCGGCTGCGGCAGATCGTATTCAACCTTCTGTCGAACGCGGTGAAATTCACCGCCGCCGGCACGATCAACGTCAAGGGCACGATCGACGGCGATCGCTGGCGCCTGTCCGTTGCCGATACCGGCATCGGCATCGCACCCGATAAGCACGAACTCATTTTCGAGGCATTCCGGCAGGCGGACGCCGGAACGACGCGGCAGTTCGGTGGCACGGGGCTCGGCCTTTCGATCTGCCGCAACCTGTCGCGTGCGATGGGCGGCGACGTTTCGGTGACGAGCCGGGAAGGCGAGGGGGCGACCTTCGTTCTCGACCTGCCGCATCAGGCCGTCGTCGCGCCAAATGCGGCCCCGGCAGACGGTGCCGGCATCCTGGTGTTCGACCGCAATCCGATCACCCGCGCGATGTTCAAGGCCTTGTTCGGCCCCGTCGCGGGCAGCGTCACCTTTGCGGGTACCAGCGAGGAGATCGATAGCGCGCTGGGCGCTGCGGTGCCTTGCATCATCCTGTTCGACGACGCGACGCTGCGCGCTGTCGCCGATCCGACAGCGCTGATATCCGCGCTTGCGGCACGTTACGCGAACACAAGGATCGTCTTGCTCGGCCCGGCGCTGGGCGCCGCCGAGCGGGCGACGTTCGCCGCCGCCGGAATTGCCCGTTTCATCACTCGTCCGATTGGTAGAAACCTACTAGTCCAGGCCGTGTTTGGCGACGAACCGAGTGAGTCGCCGCTTGTGCACGAAGCGGCTTGAGACGATAGTAATGACGGTCATGAAACGAACTGCTGCTCCTGCCGGCCAACGGCGATGAACGTCCTCTTCATCGAGGACGACCGGATGAACCGCCGGGTCGTTCGCGATATGCTCGACGTGGCCGGCGCGTCGATGACCGAAGCCGAAAGCGCGGAAGAGGGGCTGCGTATCCTCGATGCGCAGGATTTCGACATGCTGTTGGTCGACCTTCGCATGCCCGGCATGGACGGTATAACCGCGATCACCCACATCCGCGCGCGCGGCGATGCAAAGGGCCGGGTGCCGATCATCGTCGTCACCGCCGATATCGCCGCGGACCTGCGTGAGCGCTGCCTTGCCGCCGGCGCGAACGACGTGATCTTCAAGCCGGTGGCGATGGACAATCTGTTCGACGCGATGGGTCGGGTTCTCGCTGCGAGCGACGACGATCTGCTCGCCTGAACGCGAATGATCCGCGGTGATCAGTAGCCGCGGTCGAGATCGGCGACATTCTCCATCGGCGTGCCGGCGCGGAACGCCTTCAGATTGCGCAGGAACAGCGCGGCGGCGCGCTGGAACATCTTGGTCTGGCTGCGCCCCGACAGATGCATGGTGATCATGCAATTGGGCGCCTGCCACAGTGGATGATCCGCCGGCAGCGGTTCGGGGGCGGTCGGATCGAGGAACGCGCCGCCGATCGTGCCGCCGTGCAGCGCCTCGAGCAATGCGTCGTCGTCGATCATGTCGCCGCGCGCGATGTTGATCAGCCATGCGTCCGGCTTCATCGCAGCGAGCTCTTCACGGCCGATCATTGCCTTTGTTTCGCCGGTGGATGGGGCGGCCAGGATCACCCAATCATGGTCGCCAAGCGTTGCGCGCCACTGGTCCGGCGTCAGCGTGCCGTCGCTGCCCGACCGGGTGACGCCGGTTACCGTGATGCCGAAGCCGCGCAGACGCTCGCCGATCGCGCGGCCGATGGCGCCATAGCCGACGATCAGCGCGCGCGTTTCGTACAGCTCGGTCTTGCCGGGCGAGTCGGTCAGCCATTCGGCGCGGTCGTGCGCGCGCACCACCTCGTCGAAGCGCTTTGCGGCGGCGAGAACGCCCAGCACGGCGTATTCCGCCACGGCATAAGCGTTGATGCCGACGCCGTTGGTAACGATCGCACCCTTCGCGCGCAGCACGTCGAGCGGAAAGGCGTCGAGCCCCGCGAAGATCGTCGACACCCACTTGAGGTTGGGGCCGGCGCAACGGATCGCCGCATTGACGCGCGCGGCGGTGTTCATGTCGACCCAGGCGATATCGGCATCGGCGATCATCGCATTGGCTTCGTCCGCGTTGGTGAACCAGCCCACCGACAGATCGTCGGGAAGATGCGGCGCGAGAAGCGGGCAGGCGAGCGCGGGGAGAACGGCTTTCATGCTGCGACGATAGCGCGCCCGTTCGCACTCGCCTATGGGCTGCCGCGTGATTGCCGTTTTGCTACTCGCCGCTGCACCCGCGCCTGCCGCGGGTCTCGATGCTTCCGCGCTCGAGGCGTTGCGCGCGATCGATCTGCGGCTCGCGACGATCGCGCATCGGCTTGTAATCGGCAATGTCGCGCTGTGTCGCGATCGCTCTCCGGCGACCGGGCTCGTGCTCCACGCCGCCACGCAATATGACGCGGCAACCGCGGGCGCGGCCCGCGCCACCTTCGGCTTCTCGACGCCGATCGCGGTCGAGGCCGTCGTCGCCGGTTCGGCGGGTGCGCGCGCGGGGATCGCGGCGAATGACGGGATCGTCGCGCTCGAGGAGACAAAGCTCGTCGCGACCGCAACGCCGCCGTCGAGCATCGATCGCGATCGGGCGCTCGACCTGTTCGAGCAGGCTTCCAGTCCGGTGCGCGTCACCATCGATCGCGGCGGCGCCCGGCGACCGGTCGCAATCGATGCGCCGGCCGCATGCCGCGCGCGCTTCGAGGTGCTGCTCGGACCGGAGATGACGGCGCAGTCGGATGGTCGCATCGTGCAGATCGGCGTGCGCTTCTTCGAACGCTATCGCGACGACGAGGTCGCCGTCGTCGTTGCGCATGAACTCGCGCATACGATTCTGCGTCATCGCGTGCGGCTCGAGGCGGCGGGTGTGAAGGGCGGGCTGCTCGGTGAATTAGGCCGCAACGCGCGGCTCGGGCAGCAGGCGGAGACCGAGGCGGACGAGCTAGGCGTCGCGCTACTGTATAACGCCGGTTATGACGTGGCGTCGGCGGCACGTTTCTGGCGGGAGCGCGGCGGCGATATCGATGGCGGGCTGTTCCGCAGCCGCACGCATCCCGCGACCAAGCAACGCATCGAGGCGATCGAGCGGGCCGCTGCTGCGGTACCGGCGCGCCGCCCCTATTTGCCCGCGATCCTCGCGACGCGCGATCAGCCGTTCGGCAAGTAGCTGCCCGTCACACCGCGACGCGCCAGTCCCATCCGAGCGGATCGCCGTCCATCACCTCGACGCCCTGCGCGATCAGCGTGTCGCGAATCGCATCGGACGCGGCGAAATCCTTCGCCTCGCGCGCTGCCCGCCGTGCCGCCAGATGCGCGCCGATTGACGCTTCATCGATCGCGGCTTGGGCAGGACGCGCACGCAGGTCACGGCGCGTCAGGAGATTGAGCGGTAGCCCCAGTACCTCGGCGAAGTCCGTCAAAGCCGCGAGGCGCACGCCCGGCGACAGCTTCTTGTCCGCGACGAGCGCATCGAGGACCGGCAGCGCCTTGGGCGTATTGAGATCGTCCGACACCGCCGCGTCGAGCTGCGCGCGGTACGCTGTTGCATCGCCCTTCGCCGGTGCGTCGGCGCGCGCACGCAGCCCTTCGATCGCCTGAACGAGCCGTTTCAGCCGTACCTGCGCCGCCAAGAGGCTGTCCCAAGAGAATTCGAGTTCGCTGCGGTACTGCGCCTGAAGGCACAGCATGCGATAGGCGAGCGGATGGAAACCGCGGTCGGTGAGCGCCTTCAGCGTCAGGAACTCGCCGGACGATTTGCTCATCTTTCCCGTACGATCGACGAGGAAGTTGTTATGCATCCAGAAGGCCGCGCCACTATCGGCGCAGCCGCAATGCGCTTGATTCTGTGCGATCTCGTTGGGGTGATGAATCTCGCGGTGATCGATCCCGCCGGTATGGATGTCGAACGACGGCCCGAGATACTTCTGGCTCATCACCGAGCATTCGAGATGCCAGCCCGGCGCGCCGCGTCCCCACGGCGAATCCCACTCCATCTGGCGGTCCTCGCCCGGCGGGCTCGTGCGCCAAATCGCGAAATCCTGCGGGTGCCGCTTGCCCGCGACTGGATCGATCCGCCCTTCGCCGGCATCCTCTGCGGATCGCGCAAGCCTACCGTAATCGGGCACGGTACTGACGTCGAAGTACAGCCCGCTGTCCAATCGGTAGCAGTGGCGTGCTTCGATCGCGATGGCGAAGTCGATCATCTCCGCAACGTGATCGGTAGCGAGCGGCAGATGGGTAGGCATGCGGATGTTGAGATCGGCAAGATTCTGTTTGAAGGCGTCGGTGTAATGCCTTGCGATCGCCCAAATATCCTTACCGCTGCTTCTCGCCGCGGCTTCCATCTTGTCGTCGCCGGCATCGGCATCCGACGTTAGGTGGCCGACATCGGTGATATTGATGACGTGAGTGAGCTTCAGACCCTTCCACGTCAGGACGCGCGACAGGGTATCGGTAAAGACATAGGCGCGCAGGTTGCCGACATGCGCGTAATTATAGACCGTCGGCCCGCAGGAATAGACACGGGCGCCAAGGGCGGGATCGCGCGGCACAAACGGCTGCATCGAGCGCGAGAGGCTGTCGTAGAGCGAAATCGGCGTCATGCGCGGGGCTCTAGCGGGGGTGCAGGTCTATCGCAAAGGGGCTGGACGCGTGTCGGTGGGCGGGTCGCGGTCGGCATGCGGGTGATGACCGTGTCAGGCAATCGCCGATGATTGCGCGATCGCGGCGTTTGGCGGCAGCGCGATAGCGCATCGGGTTGCGCTGGCGCCGGGGCGGTGTTAGGGGCGATGGTTCACGGCGCGGGCGATCGTTCGCGGCCGCCGTTTGCCGTTCAGATTTCGGAGAAGTGTCGGTTTTATGCAGATCATCGTTCGCGACAACAATGTCGATCAGGCCCTGCGCGCGCTCAAGAAGAAGCTGCAGCGCGAAGGCGTGTACCGCGAGATGAAGCTTCGCCGTCACTATGAGAAGCCGTCGGAGAAGCGTGCGCGTGAGCGTGCCGCGGCGGTGCGTCGGGCCCGCAAGCTCGACCGCAAGCGCGCGGAGCGTGACGGCGCGCGGTAAGCTGCGCCGCTGCTTCTGACGTTATTATACTGGTTGCTTCTGCCGGGTGCGTCGCGCCCGGCCCTTACCGGGGATCGCCATGTCGACCGTCACCGCCGTTCCGATCGCCCCGGTAAAGCGCAGCTATGTCCTCTGGCTGATCGTGGGCATCGTCGCGGCGTTCGCTGCAGCGGCGGCGCTCGCGTTCCAGGGTGACGATTTCCTGACGCGCAATGCGCGGCAGAAGGGCGTGCTGACGACAGCGTCGGGGCTGCAATATCAGGTTCTGACGCCGGGATCGGGTGCGAAGCCGACCGACAGTGACGTTGCGCTGGTGATGTACGAGGGCAAGCTGCTCGACGGCACCATTTTCGACAAGTCGCAGCAGCCGACGCCGTTTCCGGTTACTGGCGTGGTTAAGGGCTTCTCTGAAGGCCTGAAGCTGATGCCGAAGGGGGCGAAGTACCGCTTCTGGATTAAGCCGGAGCTGGGCTATGGCGCGGAAACCAAGGGGCCGATCCCCGGGAATTCGACGCTGGTGTTCGACGTCGAACTGCTCGATTTCCTGCCCGAGGCGGTGATTCGGCAGATGCAGCAGCAGCAGATGATGGGCGGCGGGGCGACCGGTGCTGGCGGGCCGGCTGGTGCAGGAATGCCCGGCGGTCGCTGACCCAATCTGTTTGACATCCGCTCACGCGTGGGCCGATGTCGAACTTCGACTGATCCATTGGTCCCCGCCAATCACATTGGCGGGGCTTTTTTGTCACTGTCATTTTGCCTGGTCATATTGCCAGTGCAGCCATTCGCCGTGGCCCATACCTGCATTGCCGAGCGAAAACGACACCAGCAAACCTGATGGTTGCCTAAAGGTCAATTGAACCTCCGACCCAGGAAAGCCGCAGGCCGCGCCGACTGACGGTGAGAGCGTTGCAGCGTTCTCGATAGCGTCAGAATGGGTGCGTGCTTGGACGCAGCCATTAGGCGTAGCGGTTCGCCCTAAGCGCGATCACGGCGCCTGACCGTATTCAAACGGCGGGCGCATCCATGGGGACTGCCCGCGCGGGCGAATTCAGGCGAGTCACCGCAAACGTTCGCCTAACCGGAACGCCATTGTGCGCGCAGCGAAGTTCGGTTTGATCGCCGTGAGCGGCGCTCGGCTCTCAGCCGCTACCGCGCAGGTCCGAAGATTGCAGGCAAAAAAATAGCGGCCCGAAGGCCGCTATTTCCTAACCAAGCTGTGAAAGCTCAGTTGCTGTCCGAATCGTCGTCCGAATCGGCGATGATCACGATACCCGCGATCACGGCAGCAGCCGCGAGAACGGCAACCACGATGCCGCCGCCAGCGGCCTTTTCGCCCTTGGCAACCGACGTGCCCGAACGAGCGGCCTTAGCGACCGAGAGGCTGGCAGCCGAGTTAGCCGGCGCCGCAACGGCCGGAGCAGCTGCCAGCGAGGCAGCGGCGACAGCCGCGAGATAACCACGAAGCTTCATTGCGAACTCCCTTTTTGTCCGTCGCGCAGCCTTTGACAGAAGTTACGCTGCAACGCAACTCGTATTCCAGTGTCTACGGTAGATCTTCGGGCCGCGACAATTATCGACGTAAGAAAACTTACGTCGGAACGGCCGTCCGATCGACCGTATCAAGTATCCAGCGTCGATCCAGTTCCATGCCAAGCGCTGTGAGGCGGCCTGTGCGGTAGGCGCCGGTATCGATTCCGATTCGATTTGCGCGCACGTCAACCGCGTCGGTAATCGTATGGCCGTGGATGACGAGGTTGGCGTGATTGGGGACATGATTGAGGAACGGGTCGCGGATCCAGCGCAGATCGCGCGTTACCTGCCGTTCGATCGGGACGCCTGGCTGGATACCGGCATGGACGAACAGATAGTCGCCCTCGACGATATAGTCGTCGAGCGCGCGCAGGAACGCGATGTCGGCATCGGGCACGTCACGCTGCATCAGGGCGACTAATTCTGAGATCGAGGCCGCGTCGATCTCCTCGAGCCCGAGCCCGTAGCTGAGCAGCGTCTCGTAGCCGCCGACGCGCAACAGCAGCCGCGCCATGTCGGCGTCGCCATCATAGGCGCCGAGCAGGATTTCCTCGTGATTGCCGGCCAGGCAGCGCGTGTCGGGCCGCTCCGCACACAAGGTGCGGACGCGCGCGACGACTGCGGCTGACTGCGCACCGCGATCGACCAGATCGCCGAGGAACACGATGCCCGACTGGGCTGGCCCGCGCGCCGCATCATCGACGGCGATCAGCGCGAGAAGATCGTCGAGAAGATCCAAGCGGCCATGGATGTCGCCGACCGCATAAATGCGGCGCCCGGCGGGAAGGGCCGCCTGAAAGGGTTCGGGTTTGCGACGGGACAGGAAACGCGAAAGCATGGACGGGGCGCTACTATACGAAAGCGCGCGGCTTTACCGGCGTGCCGTCCCGCAAGCAACGCCTGAGGGAAGGTTGTCGGGAACTAGACGGCGATCCGCAGCGGCGGCGCGGTGCGCGGTGCGGGCTGATCCTGCCAGATGCCGCGTGTGTCGAACACTTGCTTCGCGGCACGCTCGGCCAGCGGTACCGAGCGGAAGATATCGTGATCGACGAGGACGATCATGATCGGGCAGCTCTCGATCGCGTTATCGATGTCGATCAGCGTCGCGCCGGTGCGCTCGAACGCGGCGGGCAGCGCGGCGGCATAGGGTTCGACGATGCGCAGCCGCGAGCCGTAGCGCTCTGCCAGCGCGAGCGCGACTTTCAAGGCGGGACTCTCACGAAAATCGTCGATGTTCGCCTTGAACGCGAGGCCTAGCGCCGCGACCGGCATGCCCGGGTTGGCCTCGATCAGCGCGCTGGCGCGGGCGATCACGCGATCGGTCTTGCCGTCGTTCACCTCGCGCGCGGTACGAATCAGCGGCGTATTCTCCGGATCGGCGGCGACGAGGAACCAGGGATCGACCGCGATACAATGGCCGCCGACACCGGGGCCGGGCTGCAGGATGTTGACGCGCGGGTGGCGGTTGGCGAGGCGGATCACTTCCCATACATCGACGCCCATCGTCTCGGCCACGAGGCTGAGTTCGTTGGCGAAGGCGATATTGACGTCGCGAAAGGCATTTTCGGTAAGCTTGGTCATCTCCGCCGCGCGCGCGGTGGTGGTGACGCAAGCACCGCGCACGAAACGGCGGTAGAAGGCGAGCGCCTTGCGCGCGCAGCGCGGGGTGATGCCGCCGATCACGCGATCGTTGTCGATTAGTTCGACGAGGATGCGGCCGGGCAGGACGCGTTCGGGGCAATAGGCGACCGCGTAGTCGGCGCCTTCGCCGACCCCGGGCGCGCGCAGATCGGGACGCAGCGTGGCGAGCAGATCGCGCACCTGCTCGGTCGTGCCGACGGGAGAGGTCGATTCGACGATCACCGTATCGCCGGCCTTCAGCACCGCCGCGATGCTCGTCGCCGCCTTCAGCACGTAGCCGATGTTGGGCGAATGATCGTCGGAGAAGGGCGTCGGCACCGCGATGACGAACACGTCGGCGGGCTCGATCTGCATCGACGCACGCAGCGCACCGCGCGCGACGACGCCCGATACGAGGCCGTCGAGATCGACCTCCTCGATATGCACCTTGCCCGAATTGACCGTTTCGACGACCGACGGGTGTACGTCGATGCCGAGCACGCTGGCGCCGGTCCGCGCGATCACCGCCGCGGTCGGCAGGCCGATATAGCCGAGCCCGAGAACGACGACCTTCAATTCACCATCGGTTACCATCGGCGACGACCCTTGCGATCCGTTCGCTCGCGTGGCCGTCCCCGAATGGATTGTGGGCCCGGGCCATCGCGGCATAGGCTGCCTTGTCGTCGAGAAGGGTGAAGACTTCGGAAACGATGCGGTCCTCGTCGGTGCCGATCAACTTGGCGGTGCCCGCAGCGACCCCCTCGGGCCGCTCGGTCGTGTCGCGCATCACCAGCACCGGCTTGCCGAGCGCGGGCGCTTCCTCCTGTACGCCGCCCGAATCGGTGAGCGCGAGGTGGCACAGGCCGAGCGCGCCGATGAAGTGCGGATAGTCGAGCGGCTCGATCCGCGCGACCGCGGGGTGATCGCCGAGGATCGCATCCATGACCGAGACGACGTTGGGATTGGGGTGCATCGGAAACAGCACTGCGACGTCGTCGCGCGTCGCAATTCGCCGGATCGCGCGCGCGATCGCGCCCATGCCATCGCCGAAATTCTCACGGCGGTGCGTGGTGACGAGGACGATGCGGCGGCCGGACAGGCGCGCGGCGATCGGATCGAGGCCGGCGGCGAGCGACGGGTCTTCGGCGATTCGCGCGCGCGTCCAGTGCAGCGCGTCGATTACGGTGTTGCCGGTGACGTGGACGCCCTCCCGCACGTTCTCGCGCGCCAGCGCGTCGGCGGCGGTCTGGGTCGGGGCGAAGTGAAGGTCGGCGATCGGCGCGACGATGCGGCGGTTCACCTCCTCGGGCCAGGGATGGTAGATATCGCCCGAGCGCAGCCCCGCCTCGACGTGCGCGACGGGAATCTTGCGATAATAGGCCGCGAGCGCGCCGCTCATCGCCGTCGCCGTATCGCCCTGCACGATGACGCGATCGGGCCGCTCGCGGTCGAGCACCTCGCCGATCCCCGTCAGCAGCCGTGCCGTCAGGCGATCGAGCGACTGGCCCGGCTCCATCAGGTCGAGATCGATGTCGGGGACGAGCCGGGCGATCGCCAGCACCTGATCGAGCAGCCCGCGATGCTGCGCAGTGACGCAGGTGCGCACGGTGATGTGCGGCACGGCGGCAAGCGCGCTGACGACAGGAAACAATTTGATCGCCTCAGGGCGGGTACCGAAGATAACCAGAATTTTCATGCACGACCCAATAGCGCGACTGGTTTAAGGCTCGACTAATCAATTGCAGCCATTTGGCGACTTGTCGCGCGGGGGTACGTTGCTATGCCGCTCGCGCGTCCTAACGGAGAGAAGCACTTCATGCCGTCGATCAAGCCGCTGCGTAAGGCCGTGTTTCCCGTGGCGGGGCTCGGCACGCGTTTCCTTCCGGCGACCAAGTCGATGCCGAAGGAGATGCTGACGGTCGTCGACAAGCCGCTGATCCAATATGCCGTCGAGGAGGCGCTGGAGGCGGGGATCGAGCAGATCATCTTCGTCACCGGCCGCGGCAAGAGCGCGCTCGAAGATCATTTCGACATCTCGTACGAGCTCGAGGCGACGATGACGGCGCGGGGCAAGAGCCTGGCGGCGATCGAGGGCATCCGCCAGCGGCCGGGATCGCCGGTGTACGTCCGCCAGCAGGAGCCGCTTGGGCTCGGCCACGCGGTGTGGTGCGCGCGCGACATCGTCGGCGACGAGCCGTTCGCGGTGCTGCTGCCCGACGATTTGATGGTCGGCCGGCCGGGCTGCCTCAAGCAGATGGTGGCGGCGTACGAGAAGGTGGGCGGCAACGTGATTTCCGCCGAGGAAGTGCCCGACGATCAGACGCACCGCTACGGCATCATCACGCCGGGCGGGCGCGACGGCCGGCTGACCGAGGTGGCCGGGCTGGTCGAGAAGCCGGCGCCGGGCACTGCGCCGTCAAACCTGTCAGTGATCGGGCGCTACATCCTTCAGCCCGAGGTGATGCGCGTGCTGGAAGGGCAGGCCGCGGGTGCGGGCGGCGAGATCCAGCTCACCGATGCGATGGCACAGATGATCGGCGACCAGCCGTTCCACGGCGTCACCTTCGACGGCGTGCGCTACGATTGCGGCGACAAGGCGGGCTTCGTCCAAGCCAACATCGCGGTCGCGCTCGAGCGCGAGGACATCGGTCCGGCGGTGCGCAGCTTCGCGAGCGAATTGCTGCGCTAGCCGCCTAGCCCGCGGCCGTAGGGCCGCAGGCGGGGCAGGCGGGATCCTTAGGTAGGCGGACGCTGCGGAAGCGCAGGTCGAGCAGATCGAGGATGACGAGGCGCCCGGCGGGTTCATCGCCGAACGGCACGATTGCACGAATCGCCTCAAGCGCGGCCATGCTGCCAAGGATCCCGGTGACGGGCCCGAGCACGCCCTGTTCGGCGCAGCTTGCCTCGTTGCGATCGGGCGAGTCGCCGACGAGGCAGCGGTAGCACGGGCGATCGGCCTTCCAGCCGCGGTAGACCGCGATCTGCCCTTCGAACTGGCCCACCGCAGCCGAGACGAGCGGGATGTGCAACGCGAGCGCCGCATCGGCGACGGCGAGGCGGGTCGCGAAATTGTCGCTGCCGTCGATCACGACGTCGCTGTGCGCCAGCAACGCCGCTGCGTTGGCAGGGTCGATGCGCGTCCGGTGCACGCTGACGCCGACGTGCGGGTTGATTCGGTCGATCGCCCGCGCCGCGGCGTCACCCTTCGGCAAGCCGGCGACGCTGGCGTCGAACAGGATCTGGCGGTGGAGGTTCGAGGTTTCGACCACGTCGTCCTCGATGACGACGAGGTGGCCGATGCCGGCGGCGGCGAGATAGGCGATTGCCGGCGAGCCGATCCCGCCGGCACCGATCATCGTGACGCGCGCAGCCTTCAGCCGCCGCTGCCCCGCGCCGCCGATCTCCTTGAGGATGATCTGCCGGGCGTAGCGCGCGCGCTCGTCGGCCTCGAGCGTCACCGCCACGTGAAGACGAGCGTCGCGCGGTACCAGCGATCCTCACCGGGCGGGGGAACGTTGCTGCGCGCCATGCGCAGCATCACGCCCGAGGCATATTGCTCGACCGTCGGGCAGTTGATCGCGCGTGGGCGGATGCGGCGGATCTGCCCGTTGGCCGCAACATGCACTGCAAGATCGACGCGTAGCGCCTCGCCCTCCACCGCGCAGCGTCCGTCGCGCACCTCATCGCGGACATAGGCGGAAAGGCCGGATACGGCTGGCGGCCGGCGCCGGAAGGTGAGTTCGGGCATCGCCGACCAGTCGGCCGGCGGCAATGCGAGAACGGCCGGCGGCGGCGCCGGCGCCGCGCCCTGAAGCGCTGCCATGATCGTCAGGAGTGCATTCATCGGCCGGTCGATCCGAACCCTCCGCTGCCGCGCGAAGTATCGTCGAGCGCGTCGCATTCGTCCAGCGTCGCGCGCAGCACGGGCGCGGGGACGAGCTGGGCGATCCGTTCGCCGCGTGTGACGTGGAAATCCACGCTGCCGAGATTGGCGAGGATCACCTTCACCTCGCCGCGATAGTCGCTGTCGATCGTACCCGGCGTGTTGAGGCAGGTGACGCCGTGCTTGAGCGCAAGGCCAGAGCGCGGACGCACCTGCACCTCATGCCCCTCGGGAATCGCCATCGCGAAGCCAGTGGCCACGGCATGCCGGCCGCCGGGCGCGATCGTCACGTCCTCGGCCGAAACGACGTCCATCCCGGCGGCGCCGGCGGTGGCGTAGTGTGGCAATGGCAGATCCGCGCCGTGCGGCAGGCGAAGGAGGCGGATCGCGATCATGCCGGTTGCTCCAGTGCTTCGGCGATGCGCTGCGCGAGGCGGCGCGCGACCTCGTCCTTCGGCATCCGCTGCCACGTTTCGACGCCGTCGGCGCGGACGAGGTGGACGGTATTGGCGTCGCCGCCCATCACGTCACCCGATACGTCGTTGGCGACGATCCAGTCGGCGCCCTTGCGTGCGAGCTTCGCCTGCGCGTGTGCGACGACCGTCTCCGTCTCGGCGGCGAAGCCGATCACTAGTTCCGGGCGCGACGGGCCAGTGGCAAGCGCCGCGAGGATATCGGGATTTTCGACGAGGTGGAGCGCGGGGATGCCGCCGCCGACCTTCTTCAGCTTTTGCCCGGCCGCATCGGCGACGCGCCAGTCGGCGACGGCGGCGACCATCACCGCGGCATCGGCGGGCAGCGCGGCCTCGACCGCGGCCTTCATCTCGCGCGCGGTCTCGACGTCGATTCGCGTCACGCCGCGCGGCGTCGGCAGCGCGACGGGGCCCGCGACGAGCGACACGCGCGCGCCGAGATCGGCGAGTGCGCCCGCGATGGCGAACCCCTGTTTCCCCGACGAGCGATTGGCGATGTAGCGGACGGGATCGATCGGCTCGTGCGTCGGCCCGGCGGTGACGACGACGTGGCGGCCGGTGAGTGGCCGGCTGGCGAGCACGCTGCCCGGGTTGCCGGCGAGCATCGCCTCGATCTGGCGGACGATCACGGTGGGTTCGGGCAGGCGGCCGGGGCCGTACTCGCCGCACGCCATCGCGCCCTCGTCGGGCGTCATCACAGTGACGCCGTCGCCGCGCAGTTGCGCGACATTGCGCTGTGTTGCCGCGTGCTGCCACATGCGCACGTTCATCGCCGGCGCGGCGAGCACCGGCTTGTCGGTGGCGAGGAGTAGCGTCGTCGCCAGATCGTTCGCGAGACCGGCGGCCATCCGCGCGAGCAGATCGGCGGTCGCCGGCGCGACGACGACGAGATCGGCCTGCCGGCTGAGCTGGATATGCCCCATCTCGGCCTCGTCCTTGAGGTCCCACAACGTAGTGTGGACCTCCTCCTCCGACAGCGCCGCGAGCGTCATCGCGGTGACGAAGTGACTTCCCCCTTCGGTCAGGACGCAGCGCACGCCGTGGCCGGCCTTGCGCAGCAGGCGGATGATCTCGCACGCCTTGTAGGCGGCGATGCCCCCGCCGACGATCAGCAATATCCGGCTCATGCAGCGGTCCTTGTCACGCGTGCGCGTCGCCTGTCGAGCGCGCTGCGGCCGAGATCGCGCAGCCCGTCTGGTACGAAGGCCAGCCCGACGAGGACGATCGGCGCCACCATCAACCCCCAGTAGAAGTTGTTGAGCCGTGCGAAACAGGCGATCAGCACGCCGTAGGCGGCAAGGATCGTCGCCATGCGCAGCGCGAGCGGATGCGCCGGCACCGTCCAGCCGAACAAAGCCAGCGCGAGGACCGGTGCCGCGAGGACGAATGGGGTTACTTCGAGAATCGTCGCGTGGCGCAGCGTCATCGCGAAGAACCACGCGCCGTTAAGCCCGGTCCAGCCGTCGGACGCGGTATCGAGCGGCCCCGTTACGCGGTGCACCGCGCCTGCATGGACCGCGACCGCGGCGGCGAGCACGGCGAGTGTCAGCGCCCAGCCGGCCGCCTCGCGCCGCTGCCCCGTGACGACCGCGAGCCCGCCCATGACGAGGACGTAGAGCGCGGCCGTCTCACGGATCAGCATCGCGATCGTCGCCAGCGCGAGCGCGAGCGTCACGTTGCCCGGGCGGCGCACCGCGAGCGACCAGGCGATCAGCAGCGCCGCCCAAATCTCGTGCGAGGCGGTTAGCGCGGGCTGGACGAAGGCGACGAGCCCGCCGGCGAGGAGCAGGCCGGCGATGAGGCGCGGCGCGAGGCGCGGCAGCAGCTCGCGCAGCCGGCCCATCCACGCAGTCGCGGTGGCGGCGGCGAGCAGCCATAGTAGCAGCAGCGTCATCGCGGGCGAGAGCAGCGCCTGCAGCCGTGCGAGCAGCGGCAGGCGGAAGGTGACGAAGGGGCGCAAGGGATAGCCCGGCCGCGCGCGGAGCTCCTGCGCGGTCGCCTGATAGTAATCCTCGCCGTGGCGCACGTCGTCGACGATCGCCTCGTACAATGCGAGATCCGATTCGCTGCCCTTGTTCTCGACCACCGGCGCCGTGCCGGGCGGCGGGGCGGGTCGGATCGGCTGGATCGTGAATGCGGCGATCAGCAGGACGAGAACGGCGAGGGCAGCACGCGCGCGGCGCCGCGACCATCCGGCGTAGCGGGACGGCGCGGCGAGCCAGATCGTCTCCGCGGCGGCGGCAGGCATGTCAGCCGATCACGAGCCACGTTGCGGCGACGCTGGCGACCGCGGTGGCGAGCGCGACGGCGGCATAGCGCCAGCCGCCGCCGATGCGCACGATCTCGATCTCGCGCAGCGGCGGGGCGGGCGGCGCGCCGCCCGGCGCCGGAAAGCGCGCTTCGATGCGGCGCACCAGATCGGGCAGACGGTACAGCGTCTTGACGTCGGCGACGATGCGGTCGGCCACCGCGGCTTCGGGCCCGAGCTCGGTGCGGATCCAGTCCTCGACGAACGGTTGCGCGGTATCCCACAGGTTGATGTCCGGGTCGAGCGCGGTGGCGACGCCTTCGACCATCACCATCGTCTTCTGCAGCAGCAGGAGGTGCGGCTGCGTCACCATGTCGAAATCGCGCGTGATCGAGAAGAGGCTGTCGAGCATCATCCCGATCGACATCTCCTTCACCGGCAGCCCGCGCATCGGCTCGCCAACTGCGCGCAGCGCAGTCGCGAACTCGGCGACGTCGTGGTGCGCGGGGACGTAGCCTGCTTCGAAATGGATTTCGGCGACGCGGCGGTAATTGCCGGTGATCAGGCCGTAGAGGATCTCGGCGAGCCAGACGCGCGCGCGGCGATCGATCCGCCCCATGATGCCGAAATCGATCGCGGCGATGCGATTGACGGGCAGCGCAAACAGGTTCCCCTGATGCAGATCGGCGTGGAAGAACCCTTCGGCGATCGCCTGGCGCAGGAAAGCGTGCACCAGCGTCTTGGCAAGCAGTGGCAGATCATAGCCAGCAGCGACGAGCGCGGCGCGATTCGAAAGCTTGATCCCGTCGATCCACTCGAGCGTCAGCACCTTGCCCGAGGTGCGCGGCCAGTCGATCGCGGGAACGTGGAACGCCGGCTCGGCGGCCATCGTCTCGGCCAGCTCGCTCGCCGACGCCGCCTCGCGCCTCAGGTCGAGCTCGCGCGCGGTCCAGCGCTTGAACGTCGCGATGACGAGCCGCGGTTGCAGGCGGCCGATCTCGCCGCCGCCCGCCGCACGATCCTGCGCCTCGATCTGCGCGGCGGCCCATTCGTAGGTGTCGATCGCGCGCGCGAACTCCTCCTCGACGCCGGGGCGCAGCACCTTGACCGCCACGGTGCGCCCGTCGGTCGTCACCGCGCGATGGACCTGCGCGATCGACGCCGCGCCGACGGGCTCGACCTCGAAATGCGCGAACAGGCTCTCGATCGGGCGCCCGAGGCTCGTCTCGATCTGCGGGCGGATCGTCTCGAACGGCAGCGGGGGCAGCGCATCCTGCAGGCGATAGAGATCGAGCGCCGCCTCCTCGCCGACGATGTCGGGGCGGGTCGCCAGCGTCTGGCCGAACTTCACCGCCGCCGGGCCGATCGCCTCGAACGCATCGGCGTAGCGGGGGCTAGCGGGAACGCGCGCGCCGACACGCGCCAGCCGCACCAGCCGCCGCAGCCGCGCAGGCGCATTGGGATCGCGCTCCAGGCCCTGCAGCGCGCCGTGCCGTGCCAGCGTGCGGGCCCATTTCAGGAGCCGCCAGGTGTGGACGATCGCGTGCGTCAAATCTTCCAGCCGCTGTGGATCGCGACCAGCCCGCCGAGCAGCGGCTCGACCCGCGTCTGCGTGAAGCCGGCGTCGCGGATCATGCCCTCGAAGCGCGGCATGTCGGGGAAGCGGCGGATCGATTCGATCAGATACCGGTAACTGTCCGCGTCGCGCGCGAGCAGCTGGCCGAGCCGTGGTACCATGTGGTGTGAATAGGCGTCGTACGCCTCCCTGAAGCCGGGCCAGGTCGTGGTCGAGAATTCGAGGCAGAAGAAGCGGCCGCCGCGCCTGAGCACGCGGTGCGCCTCGCGCAGTGCGGCCGGAATGTCGGTGACGTTCCGGATGCCGAACGCGATCGTGTAGGCATCGAAGAAGCGATCGGGGAAGGTCAGCGTCTCGGCATTCGCCTCGGTCCACACCAGCCCGTCGATGCCGCGCTCCGCCGCGCGCTTCATGCCGACATCGAGCATCGCGGGATTGATGTCCGCCACGGTGACCGACGCGCCCGACGGTTGCAGCCGGAAGGCGATGTCGCCCGTGCCGCCCGCCATGTCGAGGATCTGCTCGCCCGACCGCGGGTTCACGCGGCGCACGAAGCGATCCTTCCACAGCCGATGCATGCCGCCCGACATCGCATCGTTCATCAGATCGTAGCGGCTGGCGACGTTGCGAAAGACACCGCCGACGCGCGCGGTCTTTTCGGAGGCGGGAATGTCTTCGTAGCCGAAGGAGACGATGTCGCTCATGCGCCGGGCTCTAGCGGTGCGCCGGGCGGGGGGCTAGGGGGTGTCGGTGCCCGAGCTCCCCGAAGTCGAGACCACCGTGCGCGGGCTGCGCCCCGTGCTGGACGGCGCGGTCGTCGCCGCGATCGAGACGCGGCGTGGCGACCTCAGGCGCCCGTTTCCGCCCGAGTTGCGGCAGGTGATGACGGGCGCGCGGATCATCGCGCTCGGGCGGCGCGCGAAATACGGGCTGATCGATACCGATCGCGGGCAGACGATGATCTTCCACCTCGGCATGTCGGGGCGTTGGCGGCTCGACCCGGGAGAGCTGCTGCCGCACGACCATCTGGTGATCAACACCGCCGCGGGACGACGCGTCGCGCTAAACGATCCGCGGCGCTTCGGCTCGGTCGACTTGTGGCCGACCGATACAATTACCAGCTTCCCCGCCTTCGCCGCGCTCGGCCCCGAACCGCTCGGGCCGGAGCTGACTGGCGCCTACCTCCACGCCGCGCTCGCCGGGCGGCGCGCCTCGATCAAGCTGATGCTGCTCGACCAGCGGATCGTCGCCGGACTGGGTAATATCTACGTCTGCGAGGCGCTCTACCTCGCGCGGATCTCGCCGCGGCGTGCGGCGGGCCGAATCAGCCGCGCGCGGCTCGACCGGTTGGTCGAGGCGATCCGCGCGGTGCTGCTGTCGGCGATCGAGGCGGGCGGATCGAGCCTGCGCGACTATGCGCGGCCCGATGGCGAGCTCGGCTATTTCTCGAAGCAGTTCGCGGTCTATGGCCGCGAGGGCGAGCCGTGCGGTTGCGGCGGCACGGTCGCACGTTATGCCGAGGGCGGACGCTCGACCTTCTGGTGCCCAACCTGCCAGCGCAGTTGACGCTTTGGTCGAAGCGCTTTATGGGGCGCGGCTTCCAGGGCGATGGGTGTTCCCGCCGCCCTTTTTTCATCGACCGAGATTCGAGGACTGTAAATGGCGAACACGCCGCAAGCGAAGAAGCGCATCCGCCGCAACCAGCGCCGGGCCGAAATCAATGGTGCGCGCGTCGGCCGCATCCGCACCTTCGTGAAGAAGGTGGAGGCAGCGCTCGCGGTGGGTGACAAGACGGCAGCGACGGCAGCGCTCGCCGCGGTCCAGCCGGAACTGGCGCGCGGCGTCGCGCGCGGCGTGCTCCACCGCAACACTGCGAGCCGCAAGTTCTCGCGCCTGACCAAGCGGCTGTCCGCGCTCGCTTGAGCCGCGCGATCAGCGCCGGATCGAAAGGCCCGCCGGTTCATTCCGGCGGGTTTTTTGTTGTCCGTGGCAGCCAATCGGGGAACCCGAGGATTTCCCGCGATTCGCGCGTTGCCAATTCTGCCGCGTTCCGAAATTCTATAGCATTCACAGCGGGTTGTTAGATTTTCGACGGATTTGCGCGGCTGGAATCGAGTCAAGGCGATATATTTCCGATTTGTGGCACGCCCCGGCCTTGATCGACTCATCGGCCTGTTCCTAAACCTTGACGTGTCGCGACGGCTTCCTGCCTGACGCGCCCAAATGAACCATCGTCGTAGCCGACCGTGGCGGGGGCCACATCGGGGGACTGTTTTTGCCGAATGCAAACAGGGCTGCGACACGCGTCGCGGCCTGAGGAGAGCCGCGCGTGCCGTTGAGCCAGTATCGAGTACCGCACGCGGAAAGCGACATCGCACGGGCTTGGGCGCGGGTTCGCACCAACCTGCGCGAGTCCGCCGGCGCGCGGCTGTTCGATCAGTGGCTGAAGCCGATCGCGCTGGCCGAGACGGGGGAGAGCGATCGCGTTCGGCTGACCCTCCCGTCGGCGTTCATGACCAACTGGGTGCGCAACCACTATGCCGAGCGGCTGGTGCACGAGTTTCGCGCCATCGTGCCGGCGGTGCGCAGCGTCGTGATCGAGACAGCGACGGAAGCGCCTGCGGTGGTGACGCTTTCCGCGGTGCCGGCGGCACAGGCCGAGCCGGTCGCGGCGGCGGTTGCGACGCCGGCAATCGCGGTGCCTGTGGCAGCGCCGACGGCGGCGACGCCGGATGCGGAGCAGCCCGTGCTCGATCCGCGGCTGACGTTCGATCGCTTCGTCGTCGATACGTCGAACAAGGTCGCGTTCAATGCCGCGCGGTTGCTCGCCGAGCCGGGACCGGTGCGCTTCAGCCCGCTGTTTCTCCACTCGAGCACCGGCCAGGGTAAGACACACCTGATGCATGCGATCGGCCACGCGTTCCTCGCCGCCGAGCCGGGCGCGCGGGTGATTGCAATGTCTGCCGAGCGCTTCATGTTCGATTTCGTCGCCGCGCTGCGCGCACGCGATACCTTCGCATTCAAGGCGCGACTGCGCTCGGCTGACCTGCTGCTGATCGACGATCTTCAGTTCATCGCGGGCAAGGATGCGACGCAGGAGGAATTCTTCCACACCGTCAACGAGATCATGTCCGCGGGCAAGCGGCTGGTGATCTCGGCGGACCGCTGCCCGCAGGCGCTGGAGGGGATCGAGCAGCGCATCGTCGGCCGCATGGCGATTGGGCTGGTCGCCGACATCAAGGCGCCGTCGATCGATCTGCGCCGCGCGGTGCTGCAGCGCAAGATCGCCGATCTGCCCGACGCGCGCGTGCCCGAGGAGGTGATCGACCTGCTCGCGGGGCGGATCACGGGCAACATCCGCGAACTCGAGGGTGCGCTCAACCGCATCGTCGCCTACGCGCAGCTGACCGGCGAGACGCTCGATCTCGATTTCGCCATCGCGACGCTGGGCGACGTGCTGCGCGGCAGCCAGCGCCGCGTGACGATCGACGAGATCCAGAAGCTCGTCTCGACGCATTTCGACCTGAAGCCGATGGACCTCATTTCCGCGCGGCGCGCGCGGGCGGTGGCCCGGCCGCGGCAGATCGCGATGTATCTCGCCAAGCGGCTGACGACGCGCTCGCTGCCCGAGATCGGGCGCAAGTTCGGTGGACGCGATCATTCGACGGTGATCCACGCGGTGCGGCGGATCGAGGAGCTGCGTGACAGCGACCGCGACGTCGACGGCGCGGTGCGGACGCTGATGCGTGAGCTCGAGGGCTGACGCGCGCGGGCGCGCGCAACGTGCGTGGGGTACCGCTCAGCGCGGCTTGAGGACCATGCCCGCCGGCCGCGCCGCGATCGCATCGTAGAGCATCCGATCGAGTGCGTTATAGGCGGCGACCGTGTCGCGATCCTCGTCCGACAGCGGCGTATCGCGACGTGACACGTTGAAGTGCGGCACGGTGCCGATGGTGTCGAGGCCGATTGCGGTGGCGAAGGCGGCGAGATGCGCCGCAAGCTGATCCTGCAACCCGACGAAGATGAAGTCGCGTTCGATAATCGCGAGCGCCCGCTCGACCTTGGCCACGTCGCGGTCAGGCTCGCGCTCGGGCAAGGCGGCTAGCGCGGCCATGTCGCCGTGCCACAGCGCCGGCGGCAGGCCGAAACCGGCGTAGCGCGGGAAGCGGCCGTCGATCGCCGGCCAGCCTACCGTCTCCGGTGGCTCGCCGAGGATCTTCGACAGCATCAGATTGGCGGGGATGACGCCGCGGCGTACGAGTGCGGCGAGCGGCAGGTCGGCGAGCGGCGTGTCCCTGAGCGGCGCGTTGGGCGGCTCGACGAGGAAGCCGTGGTGCGAGCGCACGCGATCGATCGGATCGCGCAGCACCGTCGCATAGTCGCATGGCCAGCCGACCGCCGCGCCGAAGCCATGGCTGACGTGCGCCACCAGCAGTTCGGCGTTGGCCAGAAGAGGGTAAAGCCGGGCCGCCGTTACCTGATCGCCCGCCTGCCCCTCGACGAGGGCGCGCGCGCCGAGCGTCAGGACCGCGCGGTCGGGCAGGACGCGTGCGAAGGCTTCGCGCACGCTCGTCCCCGCGGTTTTGGGGATATGGACGAACGCGATCGGGCGCTGGCCGGGTCGGGCGTAGCGCCGCGCGCCGCCGCGCGCGCCCTGCGGCTTGCGCGCGAGTAGGGTCGCCGGCGCGCGGCGCCGCGACGCTTCGGCGACGACGCCACCCCAGCGATCGTCGATCGCGGTTTCCAGATACCGACCCTCGAACCAGCCGAGATGCTGGAGGAACCGCGCGCCGTCCGCCTCGCCGCGCAGCCGGCCGCGTGTCGCGCTCTCCTTGTGGATCAGTTCGACGTGCGGCGCGCAGACCGATGGCAGCGCGAGCCGCTTGGCGACCCGCATGCAGAAGTCGATGTCATTGAACCCGAGCGGGAAGAGTTCGTCGAAGCCGCCGACCGCGTCGAAGACCTGGCGGCGCACCATCAGACAGGCGCCGGTCACCGCCGGCTGGGTGCGCAGCGAGCGCAGGTAGAACGACGCCTCGCCCCGCGGCGTGCCGCGGAACGGGTGCAGCGGGCTGCCGCGCGCGGAGAAGGCGACGCCGCCGTGCTGGATCGTGCCGTCGGGGAACCACAGCGTCGCGCCTGCAACGCCGACATCGGCACGCGACGCCAGCGCGGCGAGCTCGGCGAGCCAGTGCTCGGAGACGATCTCCATGTCGTTGTTGAGGAAGCAGAGGAGATCGGCGTCCGTGACCGCGGCGGCGCGATTGTTGAGCCGCGACCAGTTGAACGGACCATCGTCGCGCAGCACGCGCGCGGTGCCAGTCGCCGCAAGCCAGTCAAGATAGGCAAGCGTCTCGGGTTCCTGCGAACCGTTGTCGACCACGATCAGTTCGTACGATGGATAATCGGTGCGCTCGACGATCGATCCGATACAGCTGGCGAGTAGATCGTAGCGGTCGCGTGTGGGAATGATCAGCGCGACCCGCGGCATGTCGCGCGGCGGTATGGCGCGGATTGCGTAACCCGGTGCATCGTGCATCTTGGTCATCCGCCAGCCATCGGCGGCAGTTGGGGCGGTGGCGGCAGCCGCCTCCGGCACTTCGTGCGTGTCGTGCCGGTGCCACAGCACGTGCGGCAGATGAGCGACCGCGGGGTAGGGAAGCTGATCGATCAGGCGCGCCGCGACGTTGCCGTCGATCAAATCATCGACCGTCCAGCCCATGTCATCGAGCAGCGCGGATCGTAATGCGTGCACCGTCGCCACCGCCGGCTGCGCCCGCGCGAAGAAAGGGTCGGGTGCGGGCAGAAACACGCGGCTGTGGCGATCACCAGAAGCGTCGCAATGATCGAAATCGGCATAGACCCAGCCGATCGCGGGATTGCGCAAGAATTCGCCGGCCAGAAATAGAAGGGCGTGATCGGCGAGGTGGCCTATCCGCTGATCCCAGGGCAGAACGATCTCGCAATCGGGCGGGATGGACGCCGGCTCCCCGCGACGATGCTCGACCATCGTCCACGCCGGATATGGCTGGCGGTTCAGCCATTCCCGTGCCGTCGTCGCATTGCCGCCGGTTAGGACGACCGCCACACGCGGATGGCGCGGCCAATGGTCGAGGTCGACGGCGGCAGCCGCCGCCGCCGGGCTGGCAAATCTATCTCGCGCATGCGCCCAGGCTGCATAGGCCGCGCGCTCGATGCGCCGCTCCTGCCGCGCGAGGTCCGATCGCAGCGCACGTTCCGCGTCCTTTTCGAGTGTAACGGCATCGAGTAGCTCGACGGTCACCGGCGCGCTGTCGCTGACTATGCCGCGCGCGTGGCGGCCGTCACCGGTAAGGTCGGCAATGATGTCGAGCGTGTAGCGTCCGGCGGCGGTGGGCGGACCGATGTCGAGCGCGACCTGGCAATGATCGCCGGGATCGAGCGGATAGGGTAGGGGGGCGATAACGGTATCGCGGACGACGGTGCCTTCACGTGGTTCGCGTCGCCATCGCGCGCGCAGCCGCATTCCGCCAGGGCCACTTGCCTCGATCCGGGCAGCCCCCTCGTTGCGCACGGTCACCGAACAGATGGAGGCCAGGCCGGCGATTAGGTGCGTGCCGGGTACGGCCAAGTCGATGCTGCACGGAACGGGGTCGAGGATCCGACGGCGCCGGGCGACGATCGTGAAGGTTCGCCGCGCGATCGGAAAGGCACGCCCGCGCGCGAACGCGAGGCCAGAACCGAGCGTCGGGACACAAGCGACGGAGAAGGGCCCCGGCGTATCGGGAACAAGCAACGGCACGATGATCGACAGGCTTGCTCCCGGCCCGATCGACTCAGGAAGCGGAAGGTTCTGGATCGCGCCGCCCAGGTCCAGGCGGAGCGCAACTCCGGTCGAGCCATCCCACCATTGAAAGCGCGATCGGTTGTGAACCGTGATCTTCAAGGGTGTTCGGCTGCCCGCGACAAGATCGTCCGGGGGATCGTCGAAGCTGATCGAGCCGATCGCGTATTCGGCCAGGTCGGGCGCGATCGCCGGAAGATCGATCGCCATACCGCCGCCGGACGACGGGTCGAACGCGATGCGCACCGCCTGAAGCGCATCCGGCGGCGCGGGCAGACGTTTACGCAACCGGGTCGGCACCTTGCCTGCCAGATCCTGCGTCGCGACTATTTCGGCCATCGAACCCGCGACATAGGCAACGGTAAGGCGGCCCACGCCTGCAGCGCGCGAGATGGTGGCAAGCAACGCGTCCGGCAGGTCCAGGTCGAGAACGCGCTCGTGGCCGCTCGGCACGACAATCGTGGCGTTCATCGATCCCCTACGTCCGGCTGCCTACCAGCGTGCTAAGCGTTTACGCCGGGGAGGTCCACATCGCGGCGCCCGCCGAGCGGCGCCGCTGGCGATGCGTGGTGGGACGTCGTGTTGCGTACGGCTGCGATCACCGCTGGCGGCTTGACTTCGCCGCCCCCCGCCGGGGTAGAGCGCGGCGGGCGCGCCGTTGGACGCGGCGCGGGCGGACCGATCCGCCGATGAGAGGGATGGTGGGTGGACGATCAGGCGCCGGTGCAGCGGGACAGGAGCGAGGTTCGCCAGTGGATGGTGGATCGGTTCGACGCCGCCTTCTACCGCCGCCAGCTCCGGCTCGCCGGTATCGCGGCGCCCGCGCGGGCACTCAAACACTATCTTGAGGAAGGGTGGACGAAGGGTTTCGATCCAGCGCCCGACTTCTCGACCAACGCCTATCTCGAACGGCACGCCGCAGCGCGCGAGGCGGGATGTTCGCCGCTGGAATTTCACGCGACGACGGGACGGTTCGAGGATCTGGCGATTTCGCCGTCGCGGCGTGATGGTGATGGCGATGAGCCGGATCAGGCCGAGCCGCTCATGACCGAAATGCGCGCTCTGTTCGACGAGGCGTTCTACCGCGCGCAACTGATCAACACGATCGAGGGCGACGCGCTTGACCATTACCTGCAGCATGGCTGGCGACAGGGGCTCAATCCCTCCCCATCGTTCGACACCGCTTACTATCTGAAGCACAACGGCGATGTGGCCGGATCGGGCCTCAACCCGTTCCTTCATTTCGTTCGCCATGGCCGTGCCGAACGCCGCCCGACGATGGTCGTCGAGGTAGCCGTGGCACCGTCGACGGGCCCCTCGTCGCCAGCCGATCACGTGCCCGACGATCCGGGCATGCCGGCTGGCGATCCGGCCGCCGAATTCTTCGATCCGCTTTACTATGCCGCGCAGCTAGATGCGGCGCCCGTTGGCATGTCGCTCTACCGCCATTTCAATGAAATCGGCTGGCGGCGCCGGCTCGATCCCTCGGCGGCATTCAGCACGCGCTATTATCTCGATACCAATCCCGAAGTCGCCGCCGCCGGGATCAATCCGTTTCAACATTGGGTGAATTACGGCCGGCACGAGAAGCGACCCGCCGTCGCATATTTCCGCGCGACGATGTTTGCGCCGCTCGTGTCGGTGATCGTACCGAACTACAACCATGCCCGATTTCTGACGCAACGACTGGAATCGATCTTCGCCCAAACCTACCGCAATATCGAGCTGATCGTGCTCGACGATGCGTCGACCGACGACAGCTTGGCGGTGATCGATCGTTTGCTGGCGGACTGCCCGTTCCCGCATCGCACGGCGTTCAACGACGTCGGCACCGGCAACCCGTTTCGCCAGTGGCAGCGCGGGATGGAGATGGCGACGGGCGAACTCATCTGGATCTGTGAAAGCGACGATTTCGCCGAGCCCGATTTCCTCGAGCGGCTCGTACCCAGTTTCGCCGAATTATCGGTCAAGATGGCGCTGGGACGGATCGAATTCTGCCGCAGCGACGGCACCCCGATGGCTGGCATGGCCGGCTTTCGCGAGGCGGCCGAGCCCGGCATCTGGAACGCACCCATCGCCCGCCCGGCGGCGCACTGGTTTCACGCCGCCTTCGCCAAACGCAACATCGTCGCCAATGTGGGCGGATGCGTTTTCCGGCGGCAGACCGTGCTGCCTGAAATTTGGGACGAGGCGAGCCGGTTTCGCATCGCGGGCGACTGGTATCTTTACATCCACCTACTGGGCGGCGGGAAGCTTGCGTATTCGCCGGACGCCGTCAGCTATTTTCGTCAGCATGAAGCGAACACGTCGGCACGCAATTTCGACAAGCTGCATTACTACGACGAATGCTGGCGCGTGCAGCACGAGATCCGCCGCCACTGGGCCGTCGGCGCGACCGCGACCGAAAGTTTCGTTGCCGACCTTGCACATCAATATGCGCATTTCGAGGTTGCGGGGCAGCACGGGCCGTTCGACGCGCGTTACGACCCGCGGACGCTGCCCGTCGCACCGGGGGCCCGCGCACGTCACATCGTCATCGGCTTTCTAGGCTTCGAAACCGGTGGGGGCGAGCTCTTTCCGCTGCTGCTGGCAAATCAGCTGGCGCAGGATGGCGTGCCGGTTTCGCTGCTTGCCGTGAACCTGACCGAGCGAAACCGCGACATGGTCGCGCGGCTCGATCCGCGCGTCGCGGTCTACGCGCGGGACGACGTCATCGCCGACGGCCCTGCGGCCTTCCTGCGCCGCGTCGGCGCGGCCGTTGTGCACTCGCACAGCGTGCTAATCGAGAACATGTTCTTCGAGCGCGGTGCCATGCTCGATCAGCCGTATGTCGTCTCGATGCACGGATCGCACAACCTGCCCGGCGGGGTGCTCGACACGTTGCTGTTCCGCGCGCTGCGCAACGTCGATTATTGGGTGTATACGGCCGAGCGCAATCTCGATGTCTTTGCCGGCATTCCGCTGGACCGCGATCGATTTCTCAAGCTGCCGAACGGCATGCCGCAGGATACGCGGGTCGGCGACGTATCGCGCGAGAGCCTGGGAATCGCGGCGGACGCGATCGTCTTCACCTTCGTCGCGCGCGGTATCCAGCGGAAGGGATGGCGCGTCGCGGTCGACGCGTTCAAGATGCTGCGCGATCGGCATCCCGAGCGCGAGATGCATCTGTTGATGATCGGTGAGGGCCGCTCGGCGGACACCGCACGGCGCCTTACCGATACCGACGCGGCGATCCATTTCCTCGGGTATCAGTCGTGCATCAACGCGATTTACCGTTTTTTCCGACTGTGCGCTGGTGCCGACGCGGTTCGAGGGCGAATCGTTTCCGCTGTGCGTGATCCAGGCGTTGCAGGAGGGCTGCCCGGTGTTGGGCAACGACGTCGGCGAGATACGCGATATGCTCACCTCGCCGGATGGCGTTGCCGGCGCGGTGACCAAATCCATACGCGATACGCGCGCCTTCGCCGTGCATGTCGCCGATACGATGGCGCTGTTTCTCGATTCCGTATTTCGCGATCGTGCCGCCGCGCTGACCCGCGTCGTCGCCGGACGCTTCAGCATGGGAAAATGCGCCGCAACGTACCGTGATCTCTACGATCGCGCGATCGCCGCGCATCACTGCGCGCAAGCAGATAGTGCTGCATGACGAGCGGACGCGAAGCGATCATCCACATCGGTCACAAGAAGACCGGCACGAGCTTCCTTCAGTACCACTTTCACCGGGCGGCTGCCGCGCTGCGTACGCACGGCGTGCTCTATCCCTTTCGCGAGGCGAACCATTCCTTCGCCTTGTCCGGGCTTTTCCGGCGCCACCATGCGACGCGTGCACCGTCACCGCTCGATGGATATGTCGCAGCGCGCGATCGTCGGCTGCCGGTGCTCGCACGCGAATTCAGCGGGGATGACTGGCAAACCCTGCTGCTGTCAGCCGAGGCGCTGGCGGGTTTCTCGCTCGTGGAGCTGCGTCAAATGCGCAGTGTTCTGGACCGGTACGTCGAACGGATCCGCATCGTCTTCGTCATCCGCGACCCAGTCGATTGGGCGGTGAGTGTCGCACAGCAGTATCTGCGGTCGCGCAGCAATATCGAGGTCGTTCTGTCGCAGCCCGAGCCGGTGCAATGGCGTGCGATCGTCGGGCGCATGCGGCACGTGTTCGGCGCCGCCGCTGTCGAGGTATATGCCTATGAAGACCTGTCGATAGAGCGCGACGCCTTTGCCGCGCGGTTCGTGGCGGCGGCCGGGCTGCCGCGCACGATTGCGCCGCTCCTTCAGGGCGATCGTCAGTCAGTCAACGAATCACTTTCGATGGAAGCCGCACTGATGCTCGGCCGGTTTAACGTCCGCGTGCCCGAGGCGATCGATGGCGCCCGCAATCCCGCCCGCAGCGGTTTCGAGCCGCAAATCTTCGCCGGTCTGCCCGGGGGACGTTTCGATTTGCCCGACACAGCGCGAAGGCTCGCCTATGCGCAGAGCCGCGACGATGTCGCGTTCGTCGACCGGCAATATGGTATAGCCCGCTACACCTATTCCCCCGAGCAATTGGCACCAAGCGGCTACACCGAAGACGTGTCGATAGGCTTTCTCGACGCGCTTGCCGACCGGCTCTATACGACCGACGCCGAGGCGGCGGCGGGCCGGCTACTGCTCGATTCCATCCACTGGCATGCGCGTGGCGAAACCGCGCGGGGGGACGCGCTGCTTCAGCAGGCTATTGTCCGCTTCCCCCATAACCGGCGCGTTGCACGGGCAAATGCGCAGCGTAGGCGGGACTGATCCGACCTGGCTCAGACGTTGAAGCGGAACAGCATCACGTCGCCGTCGTGGACGACATATTCTTTGCCCTCCTGGCGAAGCTTACCCGTCTCGCGCGCACCCGTCTCTCCGCCGCACGCGACGTAGTCGTCGTAGGCGATCGTTTCTGCGCGGATGAAGCCGCGTTCGAAATCGGTGTGGATCTCGCCCGCCGCCTGCGGTGCCTTCGATCCCGCGGCGACGGTCCACGCGCGCGCCTCCTTCGGTCCGACGGTGAAGAAGGTGAGGAGATCGAGCAGCTTGTAGCCGGCGCGAATCACGCGGGCGAGGCCGGTCTCCTCCAGCCCTAGCTCGGCAAGGAATTCGCCGCGGTCCTCCGGCGGCATGGTCGCGATCTCGGCCTCGATCGCGGCTGAGACGACCACCGCCTCGGCGCCCTCCGCCTTCGCCTTCTCGTGCACGCGCGCCGACAGCGCGTTGCCGTTCGCCGCATCGCCCTCATCGACGTTGCACACGTAGAGCACCGGCTTGGCGGTGATGAGCTGCGCCTGCGCGAAGACGCGCGCTTCCTCGGCATCCTTGGGCACCGTCAGACGCGCAGGCTTGCCCTCGCGCAGCAGCTCGAGCGCCTGGCCGAGCACGCTGGCGCCGATCTTGGCTTCCTTGTCGCCCTGCTGGCCCTTCTTGATGAGGTTGGGCACGCGCTTCTCGAGGCTCTCAAGGTCGGAGAGCATCAGCTCCGTTTCCACCGTCTCGGCGTCGGCGATCGGATCGACCTTGCCCTCAACGTGGGTGACGTCGCCGTTCTCGAAGCAACGCAGCACGTGGACGATCGCGTCCACCTCCCGGATGTTACCGAGGAATTGGTTGCCGAGCCCTTCACCCTTCGATGCGCCGCGGACGAGCCCCGCGATGTCGACGAACGCCAGCTGCGTCTCGATGATCTTGGCCGACTTGGCGATCTCGGCGAGCTTCTGAAGCCGTGGATCGGGCACGCCGACGTTGCCGACGTTCGGCTCGATCGTGCAGAACGGATAGTTCGCCGCCTGCGCCGCCGCCGTCTCGGTCAGCGCGTTGAAGAGGGTGGACTTGCCGACGTTCGGCAGGCCCACGATGCCGCAGCGGAAACCCATGATCGATCCTTGAAACTAGATGTGGCGGCGGCCTTAATGCGCGGGCGCGGGGGGCGCCACCCTTTGTGCCGCGCGCGATCACCAACGATAGTTGAAGCTGACGCTGATCCGGTCTGCCTTGGCGGTGTTGGGCATCACCTCGTGCCGCAGCCAGCTTTCCCACAAGAAGATCGTGCCGGCAGCCGGCTCGGCGTGAAAAAAGCTGCCCTCGCGCGGCGGCGCGGCCATCATCAGCCCGAGCCGGGGATCCTCCAGCCGCAGCGCGCCCGACCCCGGCGGCACCGCGACGTACATCGTGCCCGATACCACGCTGTGTGGATGGATATGCCCCGAATGCGCGCCGCCGGGTTTGAGCAGGTTCACCCACAGGCTGTCGAGCTTCAGCTTGCGGCCGCCAAGCGCGAAGCCGCACGCCTCGGCATAGCGCGCGACGTGGCGGTCGAGATGGCGCTTGAGATCGGCGAAGGCGGGATCACGCAGCGGCAGATCGTTCAGCGAGGCGTAGGAGGTGTAGCCGCGATAGCCGTGCGCCTTCGACCAGCGTCTGCCTGCAGTGTCGTCCTGCGCCAGCGCGCGAACCGACGCTTCGAGTTCTTCGACCAGCGCGATGTCGGCGATCGTGTCCTCGTAGAATTGCGTTGGAAAGAGCGATCGAACGGCCATCGCGGCGGGGTAGGGGCACCGCGCGTGCTTGCCAAGCGGATCAACCGCCGACCAGCCGGTGGACCAACGCCAGCCCGGCGATCAAGAGCGTGAGGACACCCAGGACCAGTAGCAACACGACGTACAGCACCGTTCAGGTGCCAACGCCATCGGCGCGCCGGCCGACCCAGTAGATCGACGCCAGATCGGCGATCACCAGCGCAAGACGCGCGGCGACGACAGCGAGCGCCGCCAGTGCTGCGGCGCCGGAGACCCGCGCAACCGCAGTGCCGGTCAGACCGGCGACCATTCCACCGGCTCTGCGCCCTCGTCGTCAGCGGCGACTTGCGCGTGATCGGGGCCGATCGCCTCGAGCAGCCGATCGAGCACCCAGTCGACGCCGACGCCGCTCGCGCCCGATACCGGGATCACTGCGGCGCCGCTCGCTTCCTCGAGTTCAGCCGACAGCGCGGCGACGAGTTCGTCGTCGAGCGTGTCGATCTTGTTGAGCGCGACGACGACCGGCTTGTCTTCGAGTCCGCCGCCGTATGCGGCGAGCTCGTCGCGCACGATGAGGTAACTCCCCGCGACATCGGGATCGTTCGCGTCGACGAGATGAAGCAGGACACGGCAGCGCTCGATATGGCCGAGGAACCGGTCGCCGATGCCCGCCCCGTCAGCTGCGCCTTCGATCAGGCCCGGGATGTCGGCAACGACGAACTCGTTGCCCTTGTGGCGGACGACGCCGAGCTGCGGACGCGTGGTGGTGAAGGCATAGGCGCCGACCTTCGCCTGCGCGTTGGTAACCGCGTTGATGAAGGTCGACTTGCCGGCGTTCGGCAGGCCGACGAGGCCGGCGTCGGCAAGCAGCTTCAGCCGCAGCCAGACCCACGCTTCCTCGTTGGGCCAGCCGGTCCCGTGCTGGCGCGGCGCGCGATTCGTCGACGTCTTGTAGCTGGCATTCCCACGCCCGCCGTCACCGCCGCGCAGGAAAAGCTCGCGCTGGCCGACCTCGGTCAGATCGAGCAGCAGCGTCCGCTCGTCGTCGTCAGCGAGGACCTGCGTACCGACGGGCACCTTGATCACCAGATCGTCGCCGCCCGCGCCGGTGCGGTTCGATCCCGATCCGCCATGGCCACGCTCGGCGCGGAAATGCTGCGTGTAGCGGAAGTCGATGAGCGTGTTGAGCCCGGCGACGGCTTCGAAGATGATGTCGCCGCCCTTGCCGCCGTTGCCGCCGTCCGGCCCGCCATATTCGATGAACTTTTCGCGGCGGAAGCTGACGGCACCGGGGCCGCCGGCGCCCGAACGGACGAAGATCTTGGCTTGGTCGAGAAAGTGCATGGCTCGCCGCTTAGCGCCTAAGCGCGCGCAAGGCGAATGATAGGACCGCCTGCACGCGGCCCGATGGAAACTCGGCTACTTACCGCGATCGGCGAGCAGCATGCGACGCGCGAGTAGCCGGGCGGTCTCACGTGGCAGGCCGAGCGTCCGCGCCATCGGCCCACCGAGCAGCGCGTCGCCGAGCGCCATTAGCACGAGTTGCAGCGTTTCCTCGCGGATCGGCATCCCCGTCGCCGTCTGGTCCTGCGCCAGTTCGTCGACAAGGTCGTGGATCGCGGTCAGGATCGGATCGAGCGCATTCTCGTTGCCGCTGAGGATCATCCAGCTGGCGAGCGCGCCTGCGCCGTTTCGGCCGAACGCGTCGAAGGTGAGGTCGACGACCTCGGCCGGATCCTCGCGTTCGCGCGAGCGGATCACTGCCTGCTTGATCGTGCCCACTATGTGCCCGGCCAGATGCGCGATCAGCGCCTTCTGCAATTCCTCCGCCGAGCCGAAATGATGCAAAAGATTGGCGTGCGTCCGCCCGATCCGCGCGCCGACCGCCTTGAGCGTCACCGCCTGCGGTCCGACCTCGATCAACAGCTCGCGCGCCGCCTCGAGCGCGGCGGCACGCGATTCTTCGGGGCTCAGGCGGCGGCGTAGCGGCGTCACGGACATCGCACCGGCTGTCGTCGGTCCGGCAACGTTTTGCAATCCTTCGCGAAGGCGTCGCTACGCCGCAATCGGCATTCGAACCGGATCGCTGTCCGCCTCAAAATCGAGCACCAGCGTTACGCGGGCCGATCCGCCGCCATGCGGAACCGCGGCGCTGCAGCCCTTGTTCCGGAAGCCGAGTTTGGCGAGCAGGCGCAGCGCTGCAACGTTGCCGGCGTGCGGGTTCGCCTCAAGCCGCCGCAGCGGCAGCGCGTGGCGCGCCATGTCGATCACCGCGTTCGCCGCCTCGCTCGCGATGCCGCGCCCCCGCGCGGCTGGCATCAGCCAGCAAGCGAGCTCGGCCTTATCGGGCGCGTGCGCGATGAGGCCGATCCCGCCCACTATCCTCGGATAGCCGCACTCGTGCGACAGGATCAGGAAGCGCGCGTCGGTGGCGCCGTGCGGCACCGCCAGAAAGGCAGCGGCACGTTCGGACAGATGGGGGCAGGGTAGGCCCGCCTGCAGCGTGGCGGCGCTCTCGCGCACGATCGCCGCCATGATGGCGTTGGTTTCCTCGGGCCAGCCGGGCCGCAGCGTCAGTCTCTTCGTCCGCGCGAACATCGTCGCTTCTCCTCCCGGCGCGCCGTAGCGGCCGTCGATGACGGTCCGGCGACGCGCTGTTGCGGGAGCAAGAAAAAAGGGAGCCTAGGCGGACCCGGCTCCCTTGTCGTTGGCTGGCCTCCCATGTGGAGGCACCGGATCGCCCAGTGGGCAACCCGGTTGGTTACCCGATGTTATTCAGCCGCCTCGGCCATAATGTCGACCGAACAGAATTTGCGGCCGAGCTTGCCGTCGTGGAACACCACGCGGCCGTCGACGAGCGCAAACAGGGTATGGTCCTTGCCGATGCCGACATTGCGGCCCGGATAGAATTTGGTGCCGCGCTGACGCACGAGAATGTTGCCCGCGATCGCTTCCTGACCGCCGAACTTCTTCACGCCAAGGCGACGGCCGGCCGAATCACGACCGTTGCGCGACGAGCCGCCTGCTTTCTTATGTGCCATTGTGCTTGCTCCTTACGCTTCGCGGATCAGGCCGACGCGCCGATCGACACGATCTTCAGGATCGTGTGATTCTGACGGTGACCGTTGCGGCGGCGATAGTTGTGACGGCGGCGCTTCTTGAAGACGATGACCTTCTCGCCCTTCGCCTGCGCGACGATCTCGGCAGCGACGGTGAGACCGTCCGTGGGCTTCAGGTCCGAACCCTCGCCCGCCAGCAGAATGTCGCTCAGCGTAACCGATGCGCCGGCATCGCCCTCCAGCTTCTCGACGACGATCTTGTCTCCGGCGGCAACGCGATACTGCTTGCCGCCTGTGCGCACGATTGCGAACATGGCCCTGTCACTCTACCCAAATGTCTGTGCCCGGACCGGACAGCCGGACCAGGAGGAACGGCGCAGCTAGGGGAGGGGGCTGCGCTTGTCAACGCTTCGGCGGATAGGGTCGCCGAAAAACGCTAGGCTCAGTGGCGGTGTTCACGGCGCAGATTGTAGCGACCGTCTACCAGCCCGGTGAACAGCCCGGCGATCGCGGGATGATCGACCGGCTCGTCGCTCTCATCGTGCACCAGGTTCTGCTGGCTGACGTAGGCGACATAGGTCGATTCGGCGTTCTCGGCGAGCAGGTGATAGAAAGGCTGGTCCTTGCGCGGTCGGATTCCCTCGGGGATCGACTGATACCATTCGTCGGTATTGGCGAACACCGGATCGACGTCGAAGATCACGCCGCGGAAATCGAGCATGCGGTGACGCACCACGTCACCGATGGTGAACCGGGCATGGGCGATCGGCGGCGCAACGGGGGCATCGTCGACGGTCATTGGGCTGGTAGCAGCGGGCATGATGGTCAATCTAGGCGCTCTTGCGCGCGGCACAAGCTGCCGCTTGCGCAGCATCCACAACCACGTTAGAGGCGCGCCCTCGATCGCCCGGTCCGGCCTTTCACCGCCGCCCGGAGCCTCTGCGGAGAGGTGCCAGAGTGGTCGATTGGGACGGTCTCGAAAACCGTTGTGGGTTTACGCTCACCGTGGGTTCGAATCCCACCCTCTCCGCCACCTGCCCCTATATCCGTGACAGCACTGGCATTCACTGCGCGTTGACGTGCAGTTCCTCCAACCCGCGGAAGAACGGCAGCGTGCGCCATTTCGGGGCGGCCTCTGGTTCGGCAAGTCGCAGGGCGGGGAAGCGTTGGAACAGCTTGAGGAGCGCGAGTTGCCCTTCGAGCCGGGCGAGCGGGGCGCCGATGCAGATGTGGCTGCCGCCGCCGAACGAGAGATGCGGCGGGCGCTTGGCGTCGATGACGAACTGATCGGGTTCGTCGTAGACCGCCGGATCGCGGTTGGCCGCGCGCAGCACCGTCGTCACGACTTGGCGCGCCGCGACCGGGCAGCCGCCGACCTCCGCGTCGTTCGCCATGATCCGCTGCGTCATGTCGATCGGCCCTTCGAAGCGTAGCACCTCCTCGACCAGCGCGGGCGCGAGTGAGGGGGCGGCAAGAAGCTTGTCGCGCTCACCCGGGTTGAGCATGAGTAACCGCGCGCCATTGCCGATCAAATCGGTCGTGGTGAGGTTGCCGCCGACGAGCAGCGCGATCAGGTTCACAGCGAGTTCGTTCCCGGTGATGTCGGCGCCGTCGCGCTGCAATGTGACCATGTCGCTGATCAGATCGTCGCGCGGCGCGGCGCGGCGGGCGGCGATGACTTCGTGAAAATACGCGTGGAGGGCGTTGCGGCAGCGTTCGAGCTCGTCGCTCTGCTCGGCCGAGCGAAACGGATTGAGGCCGAGGATCACACCCTCGGACCAGCGGCGGAAATCGTCCAGCCGCTCACCGTCAACGCCGAGAATCGCCGCGATCGCATCGACCGGGATGGGCACGCAATAGGTCGCCATCAGATCGAAGGGCTGCGACGGATCGATCGCGTCCAATGCCGCGTCGATCACCTGCTCTACGCGCGGGCCGCACGTCTTCACGCGCGCGTAGA